>JAZLKY010000001.1:0-8487 GCA_045597885.1 Acutalibacteraceae bacterium
AATTGAAAATGCCTTCCGGTTATTTCTTGAATACTACAATATGAAACATCAAGATAAAATGCATGACATCTTCAATGTGAAAGATATCGTTGAATATCCAAGCATAATTGATGACGAAAATGTTATGCAACTTCATGTGGATTTCGGAAATAGTAGTCTGAAACCAATTGAAAAATCAGTCGATTGGTTACAGGATTATGATCTTGATATAGAAAAAATAGTATTGATGTAGGAATGACAGGGGACGGTTCTGCGTCTTTAGAACCGTCCCCTGTCTTTCTGTTGATTCATTCGTTATAAACAAACTCGCCGTTCTTATCGGTTTCTGCCGTTTTGAATGTCATCGTACCACCGTAAGTGCCGTTGCCGTTGAATCCCGTAAAAACGATCTTACCGTTCCACACGGCAGCTTTCGGGACGGAACTGCACGGGATCTCTTTTGCTTCGGGTATTTGCCAATCGGTAAACTCTTTGTCGGAATACCGATATTGTGCAGTTCCTTTGATGCTGAACAGCAAATAATACCTGTCTTTGTATTTGAAATAATCGGGACATTCCGGCTGACGACTGTCATCGCTGACATAGATCGGTTCCGAAAACTCCTCCCAGGAATCCAGATCGGTTGAAATAAGATGAGCCAGGCATCCCTTGTTTTCTTTTACAAGAGCCGTGGTCAAAAACATATGAAACAAGCCGTTTGAATCACAAATGACTTTCGGATCCCGTGCTGAACGGGCATCGTATTTATTGCCGAGCGAAAAGCCGAAGGTTTCATCCTTTTTAAAATGATATCCGTCCGTGCTGATGCTCCTTTTGATCTGTGCCGCAGATCTGTCCGCCATGCGGATCGTATAAAAAAGATAGTACATACCGTCGTTTTTTATCCATGATCCCGTGCAGATCGAACCCTCTTTGAGATCGGTAATGCCGACAGCCAAAGGATGGATCTGCCATGTTACAAAATCATCGGTTGAAATATGGCTCCACTGATGAGCGCCGAAATGCCATTTGCTGTCATGATGATGCCGGTCTTTCAGATACAAAACATGATATCTGCCTTCATCGACATAGGGCATACAGTCGCCCACAAAAATGTTGTCTTCCGGTTTCCATCCCTCGGCATTTTTAAAGGTCGAGATCACGGTGGGTTCTTCGACCTCGGTATCGGGTTCCTCGGTAACGGTAAAACCCTCGCCGAATCGGGCAAGGCAGTTTCCGCAAGGCCATTCTTCATCGGCGATCTCTCCGTTTACATAAAGTTCAATACGGTAAGGACGAAGCTTCAGTTCGATCTGATCGCCCGGAGCGGCATTTGCGGTCAAAACGAGCGGATTTTCATGAAAATCGTAAAAGATCCTTATGTTCAGTACGCCGTCGGTCTGTTGAATGTCGAATCCCTTTCCCGAAACATTACCCTCAAAACAAAATGCGACCTTTTTCACGGCAGATCCTCCTGTTTTATAAAACTTTTTATATCACGGATCACTTTGGCGCTCAAAGCGCCGAAAAGCATAGCGCCCGTTGCGGCTTCTTCTGTTACAGCCGATAAAGAAAGCGGCAATCCAAACATATCGCTTACTACATTTTTAAGTGTTTCATTTTTTCTTATTCCGTTTCCGGATGCAACGATTTTGTTGACATTTACGGGCATATCGGTATAAAAATCGTACAGTTCTTTCGCCATTCCGTAATCAAAACCGAGAACAAATGCTTCCGGGGTGAAATTCGTCGGGTCAATATCGGTAATGCTTCCCCGGACAGCATTGTTTGAACGCTTTCCGTAAAACAGCGTTTCAATGTGCAGCGGTTCGGTCTTTTTGTCATAGGCTGTTTTGGCAAGATCGTTTATATGCGAAAACTGGGAATGTTCCGTGCCGACAAGTGCCCGTACGAACCGTTCCAAAAGAGCATACGATTTACCGCCCGAAAGTGCCGCACCGCAAATAATGTTTTTTCCGTCTGTCAGCGGTCTGATCTCGCAATTCCCGGCGCATTCGGTTTGTGTACTCACCGCACAGATCTGACTGCCTGTTCCGATATTTAAAAGCAGTGTTTCATCATCAACGGCACAGGCGATAAAACTTGCCTGATTATCCCCGATGGCGACAGCCACGGGAATATTCTTATATTTGCCTAAAATCCGGTTTTCACAGGTCGTTTCGGGTAAAAAATCAACATTTATGAAATCTTTGAGTTTTTTTATGTCAAAAGTATTTGCGCCCATATCAAAAGCACCGAAACTATGTGCCAATGAAATGTGTACCAAAGGTTTCGGAACACCTGCAAGTCTCATTGCAATGTAATCGCAGATATTGCAAAATTTTACTGCGTTTTCGGGTACCGATCCGTTCATTTCATTATAAAAATGTGTGCATATCCCGTAACCCGTAGGTATACCGATCACTTTTGAATATGTTGCATCTTTAAAAGGCAAATCTCCCCGTTTGTCCTGCCAATTAACAAAAGGAGATACACAGTTGCCTTTCTCATCTAAATAAAGTATGCCGTGCATTTGCCCTGCAACGCCGATGGATACGGTATTTTTATACCGCTTGATCATATAATCGGTAAGACGCTTAACGGTTTGGAAAATGATCTCGGCATCCTGAAGTGAAAAGTGCGGATCCGTGCTTTCTACGGCGGCATGATACGAAACCGAAAAAACTTCCAGTTGATTTTTGTTTTCCGATCCGAAAACCGTTGCCGAAATACTTGTTGTTCCTATGTCCAGACCGATCATACATTTACAGTTTGATCCGATCTCGCAAAGGGATTCGGTTTCGTCAAATTCGGTTTCGAGATCCATATGCTCCAAACCGAAAGAATCGATCAAAGCACAAAGTCTCTCATACTGAAACGAATATTTGCCGTATTCGGTTTTCACTTCTTCTTTGCGTTTTTCGAACAAATCATCAAGCCGAACGACTTCATTATAATAAAGGCAGATATCCGATATACTAAGCCCGATCAGGCGAAGATGTTTGATCTCTTTGAGCCGTTTCAAATTGTTTTCATCATAATCACGGTATCCGTTTTCAAGCCGTTTCACCTCGACAAGCCCTTTGTTTTCATAGAAACGGATCGCTTTTTTGGTAAGGCGGGTTATTTGAGATAATTCGTTGATCAGCACGGTTCCTCACCTCTGCCCCCGATTATAAACCTTGCCCTTAGGTCAATGTCAAGACATTTTTACCATCCGTTATATAATGCCTGCTGAATAATCTGTCGTCTCCCGACAGCCCCATTATATATTCAGCAACACGACCGCGCCGATGCCCAATATGAATCCGACAAACTGAGCAGTGGTGAGTTTTTCTTTATAGAAGAAGCGGGAAACGAGATAGGTAACGATGATCCCGCCGGCGGATATCGTCGGGAACAGGATGGACACGGGCATCATGCCGGACAGGATCATCACGAACAGATTGCACGCGCCGTTCATGATACCGCAGCCGATCCCCCACGCCCATCCCTTTTTGATACAGAAAACCATGTCTTTTCGCTCTTTTATCAATGCGAAAATGAAAAAAATCACCGTAACGATCAGCAGTGCTTCGATCATCAGCTCGTTTTTGTACGCACCGCCGAATTTTACCTGCTGCATTTTCTGAAAAACGGAACACATCCCGTTGCCGAGGAAAGCAAGAAGCACACTGACGATCCACTTGACGGAAAATTTGACATCCTTTTCTTTTTTGTTGATCAACACCAGTGACACCGCCAGCAGGACGATACCGGGGATCAAGCCGACACCGATCGGATCGTGCAGAAAAATGAGTCCGTAAAGCGCCGGCAGCATCAGTGAATAGGATTGGATCAGGCAGGTCAGCGACAGCGAGCCACAGGAGATGGCGATCACGCTGAAGACGACGGTAACAGCATGCGAGATGCCGAACAGCAGTGCATACGGTAAAATGCCCGGATCAAATTCGATACTCCTTGCGCTGATCAGAAAAAATGCCATCGCCGCAAAACCGGTGATCATACCGAAGACATAGACGCCTTTTCCGCCGGTCTGCTCCGTGTACGGCTTTTTGACGATATTCTGCCCGGATAGCCCGAATACGATCGCCAACAGATAGACTACATCCATATACTTACAACCTCATCTTTTTTCGTCCGTTATTTTCGGCTTTGCCGTTCCCCGGTATGAAAATCATCATATATTCAGCAACACGACCGCACCGATGCCCAGAATAAATCCGATAAACTGGGCAGCGGTGAGTTTTTCTTTATAGAAGAAGCGGGAAACAATATAGGTGACGATGATCCCGCCGGCGGACACCGTCGGGAACAGGATGGACACGGGCATCGTGCCGGACAGGATCATCACGAACAGATTGACCGCTCCGTTCATGATGCCGCAACCGATCCCCCATGCCCATCCTTTTTTGATACAGACAGCCATGTCTTTTCGCTCTTTTATCAATGCGAAAATGAAAAAGATCACCGTGACGATCAGCAGGGATTCGATCATCAGCTCGTTTTTGTATGCACCGTCAAATTTCACCTGCTGCATTTTCTGAAAAACGGAGCACATCCCGTTGCCGAAAAAGGCAAGGCTCACACTGACGATCCATTTGAGAGAAAACTTGACACCTTTTTCTTTCTTGTTGATCAGCACCAGTGATACCGCCAGCAGGACAATGCCGGGGATCAGCCCGACACCGATCGGATCGTGCAGAAAAATGAGTCCGTAAAGTGCCGGCAACATCAGCGAATAGGATTCGATCAGGCAGGTCAGCGACAGCGATCCGCAGGAGACGGCGATCACGCTGAAAACGGTGGAAACAGCATACGATATGCCGAACAGCAGTGCATACGGCAGGATGCCCGGATCAAATTCGATACTTCTTGCGCTGATCAGAAAGAATGCCATCGCCGCAAAACCGGTGATCATACCGAAGACATAGACGCCTTTTCCGCCGGTCTGCTCCGTGTACGGCTTTTTGACGATATTCTGCCCGGATACGCCGAATATGATCGCCAACAGATAGACTACATCCATATACTTACAACCTTACCTTTTTTCGTCTGTTATATTTTACTTTGACCGGTTACAGCAGCTCCGCCATGTCGAGAATGAGCCGCTCAGTCTTTTCCCATCCGAGGCAGGGATCGGTGATGGATTTGCCGTAACAGCCCTCACCGACTTTTTGATTGCCGTCCTCGATATAGCTTTCTACCATGAAGCCCTTGACCAAGCCGTTGATATCATTGCTGTAGCGGCAGGAAGTCAGCACCTCCCGGATGATGCGGGGCTGTTCAAAGGGATTTTTGCCGGAGTTGGCATGGTTGGTATCGACGATCAGTGCCGGATTCTGCAGTTCCCGTTTGGCATACAGCTCGAACACGGTACGCAGATCCTCATAGTGATAGTTCGGCATGGACTGCCCGTGCTTGTCGGTATATCCCCGCAGGATAGCATGTGCCATCGGGTTGCCGGTAGAATGTGCTGCCCAGCCACGGTAGATAAAGCTGTGGGGATGCTGTGCGGTGTAGATGGCATTCATCATCACCGACAGATCGCCGCCGGTGGGGTTCTTCATGCCGACCGGCACCTCGATCCCGCTGGCAGTCAGACGGTGCTGTTGATCCTCTACCGAGCGGGCGCCCACCGCCACATAGGCGAGCAGATCGTCGAGATATTTGTGGTTTTCCGGGTACAGCATCTCATCCGCACAGGAGAATCCGGTCTCCGCTACCGCTCGCATATGCAGTTTCCGGGTGGCGATGATTCCGTTGAACAGGTCGGGCTTTTCGTTCGGGTTGGGCTGATGGAGCAGTCCCTTGTACCCCTCACCGGTCGTGCGGGGCTTGTTGGTATAGATGCGGGGAATAATGAATATCTTGTCTGCCACCTGCTCCTGCACCCGGCGCAGACGGCTGATATAGTCGATGACACTGTCCGCATTATCCGCAGAGCAGGGACCGATGATGAGCAGGCGCTTGTCGCTCTCTCCGGCAAAAATACGGTTGATTTCTGCTGCCCGTTTTTCTACCGTTTCGTTCATGGCGGCGGTGATGGGGAACATCTCCTTTGTTTCCATCGGGACAGCCAGTTTCTTTTCAAAATTCATGTTCATAACAGCATCTCTCCTTGTTGATCGTTTTATTTATTAAAATAGGCACGGCGTTTGGTGGACAGGCGCATCTTTTCTTTCATGCCTTCGGCATCCCCCTCGGCAAGCATGGCACGCAATGTCTGCATTTCTTCGAGGAAGGTATCCATCTGCCGAAGCAGAGCGGGACGGTTGAGCAAAAACAGTTCCGTCCACATGGTCTCGTTGATCCGGGCGATGCGTGTCAAATCCCGGAACGAGTCGCCGGTATACTCGACCAGATGCCGGTTGTCCGAACAGGTCATCAGTGCCACGGCAATGCAATGTGTCAACTGGGACAGGAATCCGATCATCTCATCATGCTCCTCCGGTGAAAGACAGGCGATGTGCTCAAAGCCGAGAATGCGCCCCAAACTCTTGCACCATTCGATGCCTGCCTCGGTGTTACGCTCGGTAGGGGTGACGATATAGTTCGCACCCTTAAAAATGCCGTCATCGCTGTTTTCCACCCCATATACTTCCCGTCCCGCCATCGGGTGGGCGGGGATATATTCCACATCCGGGCGCAGCATCTGCTGGATATCATAGACGATACAGCTCTTGACACCGGTGACATCGGTCAGCATCGCTCCGGGACGGAATCGGTGCTGATTGTCTGCGATCCACTGCCGGAATATGCCGGGATACAACGCAAAAATGACGGCATCCGCCTGCTCCAACGGAGCGTCTTCAACCTGCGTAGTTCCCTCGTCGATGATCCCGTGTTCCAAGGCATAGTCAATAGAGGCGGCACGGGTATCAATAGCGGAAACGTGATATCCCAACCGCTTGAGTCCTTTGGCGTAACTGCCGCCCATGATGCCCAATCCGACGATCATAATGTGACTTTTACTGATCCATTCCATTTATGCTTCCTCTTTTCTCAACCGCACTCCCAGTTCCTGTATCCGTTCAAAAAAATCCGGGTAACTTTTTGCCACTGCCTCCACTCCCTGCACCGTACCGCCCCGACAAGCCGCCAGCACCGTCAGCGCCATGACCACCCGGTGGTCGTTATGTCCGTCAAAGGGAGCATCCGGAGCGTGTCCGCCGCATCCGACGGTGATGCGGTTTTCTTCCACCTTCACCGGGATGCCGCATTTTGCCAGTTCTGCCGCCATCGCCGTCCCCCGGTCGCTCTCCTTGATCTTCAGGCGACGGGTGCCGGTCAGCACCGCACCGTGGCACAGTGCCGCCACCGTCATCAGGATCGGTCCCAAATCCGGACACCCGGCAATGTCAACGACGGCATCCGCCTGCCGCAGACGGGAAAAGTATTCACCGAATACCCGATCCGCCTGCAAGCTGTCGGCATTCAGCCCGGTGACCGTTACCGTTCCCCCAGTCAGCTCCAACGCCTGTAAAAAGGCGGCATTGGAGTGATCTCCCTCAACGGTGATCCGGCTGGGACGGTATCGCTGACCGCCGGGGACGACCAGCGTATTTTCATCCGGCATCCCGATACGGACACCGAATGCCGTCAGTGCCGCCACCGTCATGCGGATATAATCCCGGCTTTCGACCGGGGGGATCAAACGAATGATACTGCCCCCCGGCAACAATGGCAGAGCGAACAGCAACCCACTGACGAACTGACTGCTGACATCACCGGGGACGGTATATTCCCCGGCGGGCAGTTTCCCCTGCACCCGCACTCCGGCGGGGTCCTTCTCAAACACCAGTCCCCGTTCCCGGCACAGCGTTTCATACACCGTCAGTGGACGGTTCAGCAGTGTTTGACTGCCGGTCAGCCGCATCGGTACGCCCGTCAGCAAACACAACGGGATGAAAAACCGCAAGGTACTGCCACATTCCCGACAGGGCAGGATCGCCTCACGGGCAAGAGATGCCGTTCCGTGAATGCGAACAACATCTCCCCCGTAAACATAGTCTGCCCCCAAAGCCGCCAAACAATCCAGCGTCGCCAGCACATCCTCACAGGGAGCAATACCCGTCACGGTGCTCTCTCCCTCTGCCAGTCCGGCGGCGATCAGCAGGCGGTGCGCCATGCTCTTGGACGGCGGTGCGGCAACAGTGCCCGCCGCACAGGACGGAAAAACGGTCACGGTCATGTCTTTGCCTCCTGCAAGAAGTGTATCGCTTCCAGATAGCCGTCGGTGCCGTGTCCGGAGATCGTCTTGACACATGCTGCCCGGATGAAACTGATCTGCCGGAACTCCTCCCGCTCATCCACGGCGGAGATATGCACCTCCACCGTTGGTACCGACACCGCTTTGACAGCATCGAGCAGTGCCACGCTGGTGTGGGTGTACCCGCCGGGATTGATCACGATCCCGTCCATTTTGCCATAAGCCGACTGAACAGCGTCGATCAGATCGCCCTCGTGGTTGGATTGATACAGGGTGACCTCAATCCCGTTCGCCTC
>JAZLKY010000002.1:0-2495 GCA_045597885.1 Acutalibacteraceae bacterium
CCTGCGGCTTGGATAAAAAAGCGACAAAATTCTGTCGAATTTTGTCGCTTTTTGGCTGGGCTGGGTGGGGTTGAACCACCACGGCGTGAGTCAAAGTCACGGGTCCTGCCGCTAGACTACAGCCCAATATCCTGCTGAGGACGACTTTGAATATACCACAAAATTCCATCCAAGTCAAGATAAAAATACAATAATCCAAACGATTTTTCAGAACAAACGTTCCTTTTCAACTTGACAGCCGTCGAAAATCGTTGTATGATAGGAAAAAGAGGAAAAAGAAAGAGGAATAGGGGTATGAATACGCCTTTAGCAGATCGCATCCGCCCCACCCGGCTGGATGAGGTGGTAGGACAACAGCATATTTTAGGTGAAAACAAAGCCCTGCGGCGCATCGTCGAGTCAGGGCGCATCCCTAATCTGATCTTTTACGGTCCGTCCGGGGTGGGAAAGACCACCGTCGCCCGGATCATTGCCGCCCGCACAGATATGCGTCTGCACAAGCTCAACGGCACTACCGCCTCCACCGCCGATATTAAGAGCGTGGTGGAAGAACTGGATACACTGGCGGGAATAAACGGGATACTGCTATATCTCGACGAAATCCAGTATTTTAACAAGCGGCAACAACAGACACTGCTCGAATATATCGAGAACGGGCGGATCACGCTGATTGCCTCTACGACCGAAAACCCGTATTTTTATATCTATAATGCGATCCTCAGCCGCTCGACGGTGTTCGAGTTCAAAACGGTGGATCCCGCCGATATCGTTCCCGCCGCCGAGCGGGGTTTCTCATTCCTGCAGGAGGAACGGCAGGTGCCCATCACGGTGGAGGACGGGGTATGTCAGCACATTGCCCGTTCCTGCGGCGGCGATGTGCGGAAGGCACTCAATGCGGTGGAGCTGTGCGTGCTGGCGGGACGGGTCGACGCCGCCGGGATCACCGTCACACTGGATACGGCACAGCAGTTGGCACAGCGCAGTGCCATGCGGTATGACCGTGAGGGGGATGAACACTATGATATCATCTCCGCCTATCAAAAATCCATGCGCGGCTCGGATGCCAATGCCGCACTGCACTATCTGGCACGGCTGTTGGAGGCGGGCGATCTGCCCTCTGCCTGCCGTCGGTTGATGGTGTGTGCCTGTGAGGATGTGGGGCTTGCCTATCCGCAGATCATCCCCATCGTCAAAGCGGCGGTGGATATCGCTCAGCAGGTGGGGATGCCGGAGGCACGCATCCCGTTGGCGGATGCGGTAGTGCTTGTCTGTCAGGCACCGAAATCCAATGCGGTCTACCGGGCGATCAATACCGCCATGGCGGATGTTCAGCACGGAAAAACGGGACCTGTTCCCCGGCAGCTGCAAAACAAGCACTGCGACGGAGACGAAGTGGAGAACAAGGGGCAGTTCTATCTCTACCCGCACGATTATCCCGGACACTGGGTGGATCAGCAATATCTGCCCGATCCGATCAAAGACACCGTTTATTATCAGCCGGGCGACAATAAAACAGAGCGTTCCTTTGCCGCCTACTGGGATGAGATCAAGAAGAAATGAAGGGGATGTTAAAATAAGTCCGGCTATAAACGGACCTCATCCCCGATGTACCTTTATACGCCATCGGGCAAGCCGAAGCCGTTGTGTTGCAACGGTTTCGGTTCGGTTCGTTCATTACGGACATTTTTCCCTATCCCCTAAAAAACGGGGCTGTTTAAAACCAAAGTTTTAAACAGCCCCGTTTTGATTATATTTTGCTCTTATCCCAAAACCGTAATCGGTACATAGGTAGGCATCAAATGTCCGGGAGAAGTGACCTGCAGAATCACATGGTTGACGGCGTTGACCGATTCGGCTGCCGTCAGGGTGAATGCGGCGGTATCTGCATCCGCTTCTCAACTGCAGTTGATGAACAGATTGCGCTTTCCTTCGACTTTCCATCCGTCGGGGAGAAGCCACCGCAGTTCAAAGTGGTCGCGGGATGATTTGTTTTTGCCGGCGATGACCGACACCTTGCCCGACAGCGTACCGAGCGGGCTGATTTCGGGCGCATTGTCAAACTCGATAAGCGTATCGAAAATGACATTTTCCACCGTGAAAGAGTACGGGGAACGGCTGAACATCTTTTTGACAAAAGCATCACCGTAGTACCGCTCGATATCCTCTTTTGAAACTCTTTCTTCTCCGTCATATACGGTCACGCCGCCGTGGGTGACAGAAAATTCCTCAAAGGATTGCCGTGTCGTTGCAGGGAGCAGATGCATCACAAAATCGGTCAGTACGGTACAGTTTTCCGGCCAGTAGCCGTGTCCTTTGACGATGGCGACCGATACGATATCATCACCGATATAGGCGTTCCAATCCTGCGGGATCGCCGCCGTGCCGTACATGATGCCGAGCAGAGCGCCGACGGTAGCCCCGGTGCAATCGGTATCGTCACCGCAATCGACGGCAATGATGATCGACTGCGTGAAATCGCATTTGCCGTACAGCAA
>JAZLKY010000003.1:0-1817 GCA_045597885.1 Acutalibacteraceae bacterium
ATCATTGATGAGTTGCAGGCTGATGGAGCAAAGCGCATGGCGGCGGCAGATTATCTGCGGGGACATCCTCTGGCTGACGGGACGGTGCTGACATGAGTGTTTCTCTTTCCAGAAGGGTGGCAGTAGACGCCTTGCTGAGGATCCATGAGCAAGACGGCTATTCGCACATTGTTTTGGAAGAAGTACTGCAAAAGAGCGGATTGCACGGTGCGGACAGGGCTTTGGCTGTCCGGTTGGTTTACGGTGTGATAGAAAGACGGCTGACGGTCGATTATTTGCTCAACCGCCTTTCCAAGACACCGGTGGTCAAGATGGATCCTCCTGTACGGGAGATCCTTCGGTCAGGCGTTTATCAACTGTTGTATCTGGATAAGATGCCCGATTTTGCCGTGGTGAATGAGTCGGTGGAATTGGTGCGCTGTATGGGTATCGGCAGGCTTGCCGGCTATGTCAACGGTGTTCTGCACAGCGTTATCCGATCGTCGGCTGAATTGCTTGTTGCTTTGCCCTCTACCGACAAAGGTATGGAGATCCGTCATTCCTGCCCACGGGAGTGGATCCGTCTGTGGAGACGGGAGTACGGGGAAGAGATGATGGCAGGCATACTGGACAGTCTGAATGAAGTGCCGCCGGCATATGTCCGCATCAACACCTGTCTGACGACCGTGGAAGCATTTACCCGCAAGCTGACAGAGAACGGTATCGGGTGGGAAACGGTGCCTTATTTGCCCGCTGCTCTGCGGATAACCGACCCGTTTTGTATGCGACGGCTGGATGCCGGGACTCAGCGTCTGTATTATTTTCAGGATATTGCTTCGCAGTTCTGCTGTCAGGCACTGGGTGCCATGCCGGGGGAACGGATCGCTGATGTGTGTGCCGCACCGGGCGGTAAGAGTTTTACTGTGGCGTTAGAAATGAACGGCAACGGCTGTGTGGAGGCGGCAGATCTTTATGAGCAGAAATGTGCGCTCATGCGTAGACGGGCATCGGATTTAGGGTTGACAAACATCACTGTCCACTGCCGCAATGCGGAAGAGCCGTGGCCGGCAGAATGTGTTGGAAGTTATGATCGGGTGATATGCGATGCGCCCTGCTCCGGGCTTGGGGTGATCCGCCGTAAGCCGGAGATACGGTATAAGAAAGAAAGTGCACTTTCTTCTTTGACGCAAACTCAGCAACGGGTGCTTTCCAATGCGGCATTGCTTGTACGCCCCGGCGGTGTCCTGCAATATTCCACCTGTACCTTGCGGCGGGAAGAAAACGAGCAGATCACGGCTATGTTTTTGGCAGAGCATCATGATTTTCTGCCGAGGGTATTGCCATTGGATCCCTGCTTTGCCGCTATGGGGCGTATGCCTACCCATGAAATCACTTTGTTTCCTCACGTCCATCGGTCGGACGGGTTTTATATTGCCGGTTTTGTTCGGGTGTGAACTTTGGCATGACCGGCAGGAGAGGTGTTTCGGTTTTGCAGTCTGTGGATCTTCGTTCTCTTTCCGATAGCGAATTGGCGGCACGGCTGGCGCAGGAGGGATATCCTGCCTACCGTGCAAGGCAGATACGCCGTTGGCTGGATCAGGGCGTGACGGATTTTTCTTATATGACCGATCTGCCGCAGAGGCTTCGGGAATCTTTGGCTGTCACCTATACCGTTCCGTCGGTCCGGATCGTACGGAAGCTCGTTTCTTCCATCGACGGGACGGTCAAGTATCTATTTGGTCTGGATGACGGAGAGACGGTCGAGTCGGTTCTGATGGAGTATCGGCACGGTTGGAGTCAGTGCCTTTCCACGCAGGTGGGCTGTAAGATGGGATGTA
>JAZLKY010000004.1:0-4351 GCA_045597885.1 Acutalibacteraceae bacterium
TGATGCCGACACTCACTGCCCCTCCAAATACCGGGAGGCCTCGGTGTAACTGACAGGGCGTCCGGATGCCGCCGACAGGCTGTTCATGCACGCCACTACCGCATCAATGGTGATCCGTGGCTGGCGGGCGATGGGAACGGACTGCCGCCGGCGCTGATACCGACGGGCTTCCGTTTGACAAACCGGACTGCAATAAACTGTATTGCCCTCTTTTTCAAATGACAGACCGCAATAGCGGCACATGGCTATTCTCACGCCGTTTTCTCCTCCTGTAATACATTAAAGTTAAGTTTCACTCTCTCCTGCCCTTTTAGCGGCAGTGCTTCTCCTGTCCGTCCGGATCGCCACAGTGACGGGAATAAGCGCTCTCCTCCTGACCGGAAGATCTCCTGCATCTATTCTCATGACTGTGATCACGGAAAACCCCATCTTTTTTCATACCTGTGCCGCTTCCCCCTTCCCGTCGCTGACCGTTTGCAGTTGCTGTTCCAGCCATCGGTTGATCCGCACATAAGACTCCGGTGAACCGTCTGTTCCCGGCAAGCTCATGGTTTCGTGCCGGACAGAGGCGACTGTGACACCTTTGACTGCCGCCAGACGGCGAATATTCTGTTCAACACTGCTAAGCAACTTCTCTCTGTCTGTCTTTCGGCGCACGGTATATTTGCTCACATCTGTGCTCCAATAGACATCCGCCCCCATACCAAGCGACCGGCATGCCGTGGCGATCGCATCGGTATACGCTTTTTTGTACGCCTCATCATCGGTATAGCCGCCGTCACGCCCCACCGAAAAAAAGAGCGCTCCTCCGATACCGGTGACCGGTTCGCTCCACCGCCCGTCCTCCGGATTGATGTATCGCAGGGCGATCGTCACGAAACAGACGATGTCCCCGTTTTTTCCGGTCTGCGTCCGATAATCAGTGATATCCGCCCGCCATCCGATCCCCACAGGGCCAAATATCTTGGTCAGCATCTTGATGCGCCACATCGGATTGATATCCGTCATTCCCCGCAGCCGACCGCTTAATATCGGCTTGCATGCTTCTGCAGGAACACGACGCAAAGATTCATATAACTTCAAATGATGCATTTTTCTTCATCTCCAATCCGATTGAAATGACCGATCACTTGACCGGTCGTGATCTTCCCTCTGCTTTTATAGGCTTGTCCCGGAAATAGAACGGGCAAAGTGGCGGTATTTCGTTCATTTTGGAACGCCGTTCTATTTTTGGGACGGCTTAATCCTAACACGAATGCCTTGTCATGTCAACCATTTTTGAGACGAATTTATATTTTTTTAAAAAATGTGTTGCATTTTTGGGACGAATGTGGTAGAATAAACACGCAATTACGGGAAAAGGACGGATGATGATGGAACGATCTGATTTGCATGACGGGGCGGTAGCCTCCCGCCTACGGCAAGCGATAGTCCGGGCAAACCTATCTTACGGGGAATTGGGACAACGGACCGGCATTCCCAAATCTGCTGTTCACCGATATGTTACGGGAATGACCGGCAAGGTCCCCATCGACCGGATCCAACGGCTGGCAGCCGCATTGGGGGTGTCTCCCGTATGGCTGATGGGCGGGGACGAAGAGTCGGAGCCGATCACCGCTCCGCATTCTCCCGCCAACACCGTTCCTCTGCTCGGCACAATCGCCTGCGGTACGCCGATCCTCGCCCAGGAGAACTGGGAGGGTGAGATCGCCCTGCCGGCAGATCTCCGGGCGGATTTTGCGTTACGCTGTCGGGGGGATTCTATGACAGATGCCCGTATCAATGACGGCGATATCGTATACGTGCGTCGACAGGAACAGGTGGAAGACGGGGAGATCGCCGCCGTTTTGGTCGGAGACGAAGCAACACTCAAACGGGTGTACGTTTCCCGCTCCGCCGTAACACTTGTCGCCTGTAATGCTCAGTACCCGCCCATGGTGTTCCGGGAGCAGGAAGAAGTGCGGATATTGGGAAAGGCGGTTGGTTTTTTCAGTGTTATTCCATAACTTCTCTGTATAATCACCGATAATATAAGGATTATTACACAAATTTTATTGATCCTTAGTTTTTCTTTCAGATTAATCTTGCCTTTTTGAAAAAAATATGGTATAGTTAATGGCAATATTTTACTAAAAGCAACCTCTAAAAAAAATAAATCACGGAGGGGATTTCATGACAAGCGAAAACATACAGCATTTGATTGCCATGGTAATCTATATGCTGGTCGTCATTGGGATCGGCTTATACTTTGCCAAGAGGGCAAACAAGAATGCGGAATCGTACTTCTTGGGCGGTCGGTCACTCGGTCCATGGGTGGCAGCATTCAGTGCCGAGGCATCCGATATGTCCGGCTGGCTGCTGATGGGACTGCCGGGCTTAGCGTATTGGACAGGACTGGCTGATGCCGGGTGGACAGCCATCGGTCTGTTCGTCGGCACATATTTTAACTGGCTGATTGTTTCTAAGCGGTTGCGCCGTTACAGCGTCCGGCTGGATGCCATCACCCTGCCGGAATTCTTTTCCAAGCGTTTTCGGGAGAAAAGCAAACTGATCCTGATCATTTCTTCCCTGTTCATCATTATCTTCTTTACCGTCTATGCCGGACAGTGTCTCGCTTCCTGCGGCAAGCTGTTTGCCAATATGTTCGGACTGGATTATCATGTCATGATGATCATCGCCGCCGTTTTTGTGCTGTTCTACACCTTCCTCGGCGGATTTTTGGCGGAGAGTGCCTCCGACTTCATGCAGGCAGTGGTCATGATCGTAGCATTGGTCGCCATGTTCATACTGGCTGTCGTCAACGCCGGTGGCATCGGTAACGTGATCCAACATGCCAAAGAGATTGACGGCTTTGCCTCCCTGTTTACTACCGCCAGCCATGCCGTTGATGCTGACGGGAATGTTCTTCCCGGTTTTGCCGGCGGCAAGGCATTCCCGGCGATCGGCATCCTGTCAGCATTGGCATGGGGACTCGGTTACTTCGGTATGCCGCAGGTGTTGCTGCGCTTTATGGGCATCCGGTCTGAAAAAGAACTCACCCGCTCCCGCCGTGTTGCCATCATCTGGCTGTTCATCTCCATGTCGGCGGCTGTTCTCATCGGTATCGTCGGACGGAGCATCGGTGTTTTGGACTATGCGACGAAGGCGGAAGCCGAGAGCATCTTCATTGACACCGCCACCACATTCCTGCCCCCCATTTTGGCAGGCTTTGCCTGTGCGGGTATTTTGGCGGCATCCATCAGTTCTTCTGACTCTTACCTGCTGATCTCCACCTCTGCATTGGCGGAGAACATCTATCACGGTCTGATCAAAAAGAAGGTTTCGGACAAAGAGATCATGTGGGTGTCCCGGATCGCCATGGCACTCATCTCAGTCATTGCCATGATCATCGCATGGGATTCCGACAGCACCATCTTCGGTATCACTTCCTTTGCCTGGGCTGGATTCGGAGCCACCTTCGGTCCGTTGATGCTGTTCTCACTGTTCTGGAAGCGTACCACCTGGGCAGGCGCATTGTCCGGCATGGTGGTCGGCGGCGTGACGGTGTTTGTATGGAATTTGGTCATCAGCAAATTGGGCGGCATCTTTGCTGTATACGAATTGTTGCCCGCATTCATCCTCTCCGGCATCGTTATTGTGATCGTTTCTCTCTGCACCGGGAAGCCCTCGGCTGAGATCGAAGAAGATTTTGACGCAACTTTGGTAAAAGCCGAACAGTAATCTCTACCGTCCTCTCTCTTCCGTTCCCGCAGGAGCAGAAGAGAGAGGTATTCTTTTGGGCAAAATGCACCAAAGTTTTGACCGGCAACCCCGGTATGTATAATTTCAACGCAATTATGCATAAACTTTCATTTATACCTTGACAATACAGCAAATCAGTCCTATAATATACGCATATTTATTCAAAAAGAAGGCATACCTATGACAAAAGTGTTTATCGACGGTCAAGCCGGGACTACCGGTCTTCGAATCACCGAACGGCTTGAGCAGCGTCAGGATATTCAATTGATCCGATTACCGGAAGAATACCGAAAAAATCCCGACTCCCGACGGGAAGCCATGAACGAAGCAGACATTGTTTTCCTATGCCTGCCGGATGATGCCGCACGGGATGCCGTCTCCCTGATCGGCAATGACCGCACAGTTATCATTGATACTTCTACCGCCCATCGGACGGCATCGGATTGGACATACGGATTCCCGGAGATCGGTCATCTGCGAGAACAGATCAGCCGATCCAAACGAATTGCCAATCCCGGCTGTCATGCCAGTGGATTTATTGCATTAGTTGCCCCATTGGTCGAGCAGGGTGTGTTGCCGCCGGATGCGGCGCTGACCTGTTTTTCGATCA
>JAZLKY010000005.1:0-2878 GCA_045597885.1 Acutalibacteraceae bacterium
TTCCATCAGCCGTTTGACCTCATCTATTCCGGACTGTACCGGCTTGGCATCAAAGTCTTCGCCTCGCCCGGTAAAATAGGCAGCATAATACTCCGCCGGATAATGCACTTTATACCATGCCACACGCAAAGCGGCAATAACATAAGCGGCGGCATGTGCTTTGGGAAACATGTACATGATTTTTTTACAAGAGCCGATGTACCATTCCTCCACGCCATGCTCCCGCATAGCATTTTCCATTGTTGCCCATTCTTCCGGGTCAATCTTACCCTTGGCGACCATTCCCTTCCGTACCCGTTCCATGATCTTAAACGCCATATCCGGCTCAAGCCCCTTATGGATCAAGGTGACCATGATGCTGTCCCGTGTGCCGATGGCGGTAGAAATGGTACAAGTTCCCGCACGGATCAGATCCTGTGCATTGCCAAGCCACACATCCGTTCCGTGAGACATACCGGAGATCTGCAACAGGTCGGCAAAGGTCTTTGGCTTACAATCCAAAAGCATCTGCATGGTAAAACTGGTTCCCATCTCCGGAATAGACAGTGTGCCGGTTGCACATCCCAACTGCTCGGCAGTCAGTCCCAATGCTTCCGGAGAGGTGAACAGGCTGTAAACAGCCGGGTCGGACATATCCACTTCCATGACGGGGATACCGGTGTATTCTTCCAAATACTTATAGATCGTCGGGATAACATGTCCCAAATTGTCAAGCTTTAAAATATTATCATGGATCGAATGAAAATCAAAGTGCGTGGTAATGTTGACATTATCCACCTTATCAGCCGGATGCTGTGCCGGACAGAAATCCTCGATTTCGTACCCGTCCGGCACAACGACCATTCCGCCGGGATGCTGACCGGTAGTACGCTTAACACCGGTACACCCGATGGATAACCGATCCAATTCTGCAGGGCCGAAATTCAGTCCCCGTTCTTCCGCATACTTTTTAACATATCCAAATGCCGTTTTATCAGCGATCGTGCCGATCGTGCCGGCTTTGAACACATGATCTCTGCCAAACAGTGTTTCGGTATAACGATGTGCGGAATTCTGATATTCACTGGCAAAATTCAGATCAATATCCGGTGCTTTATCCCCCTTGAATCCCAAAAATGTTTCAAACGGGATTTCATGTCCGTCCCGTCCGAGCGGCCGCCCGCACTTAGGACAGTTCTTAGGCGGCAGATCGAAGCCGGAACCGACCTCACCGTTGACAAAAAACTCCGAATAACAACAGGAAGGATTACGGCAAATGTAGTGCGGCTCCAACGGATTCACTTCGGATATTCCCGCCATATGTGCCACAAAAGAAGAACCGACCGAGCCTCTTGAGCCCACCAAATATCCATGTTCAACAGAATCTGCCACCAGTTTTTGAGCGATCATATACAGCACCGCAAAACCGTGCTTAATGATAGAATTCAATTCTTTTTCCAGCCGATCTGAAACGATCTTCGGCATGGGATCACCGTAAACTGCCTTCGCCCGCTCCCAGCAGATCCGTTGGAGATCCTCATCTGCCCCATCCATATGAGGGGAGAATGTCCCGTCGGGGATCGGACGGAATTTTTCCACACAATCCGCAATATAGTTGGGATTGGTAATGACTACCTCCTCCGCCTTTTCCTTGCCGAGATACGCAAATTCCGCCAGCATTTCCGTTGTTGTTCTAAAGAATAACGGTGCCTGCTGATCAGCATCATCAAAGCCGGATCCAGCCATCAGTATCCGTCTGTATACCTCATCTTCCGGATCCATAAAATGAACATCACAAGTGGCGCATACCGGCTTCTTCAGCTCTTCGCCCAAGCGGACAATGGTACGGTTATGCTCCTTGAGTTCTTCCTCGCTCTTGCATACCGGCGGAATAATCTCATCCTTTTTCTTTGTCGGGCGAAGTAAAAAGGCATTATTCCCCAACGGTTGGATTTCAAGAAAATCATAAAAAGAGGCAATTTCTTTGAGTTCATCCCACGGTTTATTGTTTTGGACCGCCTCATACAGTTCGCCGGCATTGCAGGCACTACCCACAATCAGCCCTTCCCGATGCTCCATCAGTTTGGAACGTGTGATACGGGGCTTACGGTGGAAGCACTCCAGGTTTGACCACGTGACCAATTTGTATAGATTCTTCAATCCAACCTGGTTTCGGGCAATCAGTATCATGTGGTAATACTTCGCTTTTTTAGGATCAATTCCCGTTACAGTTGTATTGATCTGCTGAACGGTTTCTACATGACGTGCCTGCATACCATTGATGCAGTGCGTATAAATAGATGCCAGAATCGCCGCATCATCGCAGGCACGATGATGGTGAAATGGCGGCAGGCGAAGAAATTCAGCAACCGTATCCAGTTTGTAATTCTTATGACCGGGATATAAGGAGCGGCAGATCGGTACCGTGTCAATACCGGTAAAATCGTATGGCAATCCGCACCGTTTTGCCGCCGCCCGAATAAAGCCGGTATCAAATGATGCATTATGAGCCACCAACAGCCGGCAGTCTCCGCAAAAGGCATAGAATTGTTTCAACGCCTCATCTTCCGGCGGAGCATCAGCCACCATCTCATCCGTGATCCCGGTCAGTTCCGCAATTTTCGGCGGAATGGGTTTTCCGGGATTAACAAAAACAGAAAAGGATTCCTTGATCTCTCCCGCAACGAACCGAACGGCACCGATTTCGGTTATACGCTCCGTAACCACCGACAGACCGGTGGTTTCAATATCAAAAACAATAAATTCCCCGTCAAGTGAACCGTCAGCGTTGCCGGATACAACGCTGACCATGTCATTGACATAATACGCTTCCATACCGTACAGGATTTTTATCGGCTTCCCCTTTTTCTCCAGATCGGCAGCCGCATTCATGACATCG
>JAZLKY010000006.1:0-4395 GCA_045597885.1 Acutalibacteraceae bacterium
AATGCCGATCCGATAGCGGATGAGGTCGCCGCCCGTTTCACCACCGCTCTGTATGAACTGACGAAGGACCGCCGCACGCTGTTCGGCACGCCGATCCTCATCGGCACGCTCAACGGCTACAATCCGCACAACACCCGTCTCGGTGAACTGACCGCCGCCACCCCCGACGGACGGATGGCGGGGGAGGGCTTTATGATCGGCACGGGACAGGCGAACGGCAAAGACCGTCACGGGCTGACGTCACTGATGACATCCGTTGCCCGGTTCGATCCCTGCCATGTCCTGTGTGGACCGGTGGTGTGCAATATGCTGGTGGATGAGAAACTCATCCGGGATGATACTTGTTTTGACCGTTTCTGCCACCTGGTGGAAACCTATTTCCGTATGGGTGGACTCCATGTCCAGCTCAACTATGTCAGCCGTGAGGAACTCCTGGCGGCACGCCAAACCCCGGAGCAGTACCGCTCGCTGAAGGTGCGGGTGAGCGGTTATTCCGCCACCTATGTCACTTTAGACGAAGCGATACAGGACGAGATCCTCCACCGCACCATGCAAAAGGGGTGAAAAAAGCGCATTTTTGCCGTTTTCTCCTTCGGCGTATCGGTATACGCCTTCAGTCGAAGAACGACAAAACTGCATCTTTTTTGAACCCCCTTTTGCGAAGACGGGGTGAAAAAAGCGCATTTTTTAGATGTTAGACGGTAGATGTTAGTTGTTAGATAATGCGTTGAAAATACAAACAAAACCGTAGGGGCGAACTGTGTTCGCCCGCCGAGTTTACAGCAGAATTTGTTGAAACAGCCGTAGGGGACGATGCCCACTTCGTCCCGCCGAGCATCCCGCAAACCTACAGCAACAAAAAGCCTCCCTTATGTAAAGCAATGTCATTAACTTAAGATGGATAATGGAAAATCACCTGATTTATTGCGTGTGAAATGCTTGTTTTATCGTAAAAACAAAGAGCGGTGTCATTGCGAACCAGTGCTCACACTGGTGACGCAATCCACTCTTAAGATCGATGCGAACGCATCGATACCAGTTCGCCGCAAAGCGGCGTTTAGGATGGATTGCCACACCGTCCCTTCGGCTATACTGTATTGATTTATTCAGAAAGGCGGCACACCAATGGACGGTATGATCTTTGATATCGAGCACGCCTCGTTCGTGGACGGGCCGGGGATCCGCACCACGGTGTTTTTCAAGGGGTGTAATCTGCACTGCCGATGGTGTCATAATCCGGAAAGTCAGTCCGGTTTGCCCGAAAAACTATTCTATGCTGACAAATGCTCCGGATGCGGCATGTGTAAGACCGTCTGCTCCTCACCGGATGCCTGTACGCTGTGCGGCAACTGCGCCGACATCTGCCCGAACGGGGCAAAAAAAATCGTCGGCCGCCGGATGACGGCGGACAAGGTGTTGGAGGGGATCGCACGGGATGCGGCGTGCTACCGTTCGGACGGCGGGGCGACTTTTTCCGGCGGGGAGTGCATGCTGCAGCCGGCATTTTTGCATGCATTGCTTGCCGGATGCCGTCGGGCGTGCATCGGCACGGCAGTGGATACCGCCGGAGCGGTACCGTGGGAGCGGTTCGAAGCGATCCTGCCACTGACCGATCTGTTCCTGTATGACATCAAGTGTATGGATCCGCAAACCCACCGCCGTGCGGTGGGGGTGGACAATACGCTGATCCTTGATAACTACGCCCGCTTGCAGGCGGCGGGTGCCCGTGTGACCGTGCGGGTGCCGGTCGTCCCCGGCATCAACGACAGCGAGGAAGAAATGACGGCATTGCGCCGCTTTTTCGATACGGTCGGTGCGCCCGAACAGGTGGAGCTGCTCCCGTATCACCGCATGGGGGAGAATAAATACCGGGCGATGGGACAGGAGCCGGTGTGCTTCGATATCCCCGACAAAGAACGGATGGATCAGTTGCAAAAGATACTGGGATGAGGAGATGCAAATCTGATTCCGTTCAGTTGTAAAGTCATCAATATCTTTATATCCTGCTGTTTTTACCGTCGGTGAAGCTGTAGCAGTATGATGCCGATCCCGCCGCAAATGACGGTGACGGCAATAACGGCAAGCCACGGGACGGCGGTAAGTCCTGTTATGTCAAATGTGCCGGTTTGGGCATTTTGAAAATGGGGAAAAATCAACACAATGTCGGTGAACGCCATGATCGCCAGCAATGTATGACCGGCGGTATCGAGCCATCCTTTTCTTTTTTTGGCGTTGACGGTGCGGGTGGGGATGAGGTCGGCAATGTCTACTACCGAAGAGAAATACCATGCGCCGAAAAAGGTGACCAGTGTTTCCGGTATCATATAAGTGGCATTGTATGCCAGTGAATACAGCAATGCCTGTTCGGTTGGAATAGATAATCCCGCCCACACTGTACAGCCGGCGATCACATGAGCGATGTAGCGTATTCCGCCGGTCAACCAGGCGCCTGCCGCCAGAGCACTTCGCTGGCTATGTCTCCGGCGGAAGACACCGCCTAACCCATAGGCGGTGAAAGCGATCCCATAGTCGAGCAGGAGCACCGCCGCAACGGATCGAAAGGTTGGACAGTAGGATAACACCGATGCCCCCAGTAACAGTTGCAGAAGTGCATATATAAATCCGCAGAAGCATCCCCATCTGATGCCGTGCCGGTAGGAAAGCAGCAGCAGGGGCAAGGCACTGCAGGCGGTGATACTGCCGCCGTAAGGCAGATCGAACAACCGAATGAGGCTCAATACGGTGGCGACTGCCAGCAGGACGGCACTTTCAACCAATCGAAAAATACGGGCATCTTTTTTCATATGCGGTCTCCTCAGAAAAAAACTCCCTCCTCCGTCAACAAACGGGGAGGGAGTACATCTATCTGCAACAGAACATCCCTCCGCCGGTATTGCCCGGATCAGGTCATAGGGTTGGACAGAGTCCTCTCAGCCGACGGATGTCAGCACCCCTTGTCACGGTATATATTATAGTCGTTTCTATTCTGTTTGTCAAGCGGGGGCTTCCCACTGGTTCTTTTCCTAAAACAGTGAAAACGTGTGTTTGATTTGCCAACGCACTTCGAGTGGTGTCCATAGGGGACGATGCCCACTTCGTCCCGCCGAGCATCCCGCAAAATCCACGGTAACACCGTAGGGAACGGTCTTGACCGTTCCCTGCGGTTCGGTAAAGATTCAAAGATTCGATTGATTTTTGCAGATTTCTTTCACGCAAAAAGAGTTTTTCACGGAAAGAAGAAAAGAACCCTTCCCGCTTGCTACCATAAACAGACCCGGTCAGCACCGGCTGGTTACAGCCATTTGAAATTATGGGCGCTGACAAAATCCTTGAGGAAGAAAATGTAGAGCAGCACCAATGCGACCGACAGCAGGAACATCACCGCCACTAAAAGAATGTCCGGCCAATCTGGTTTTCGGATAGGGTGATCCGACGGAAGTAACGATAAAGAACGAAGCGCCGGGGAAGCGGATTGCAATACCAAAGCGATCAGTATGGCTTCGACCGGGAATAGCACTAAATTTTTGACGATCCGCACCAATGTAATAAAACTATAGGTCCCTTCTGCACCGTACATCCCCAGGTAATACTCCCATTTGATGCAGGCAGAGGTCAAAATGATGTTGCAGAAAAGATTGACGGTGAATTTGGCGGTGAGGATGCGTGGGATGGACAATGGACGTTTCCAAAAGAACAGTCCGAACAGGAAAGAGCTGCTCATCTCCACGAGGATGAACGGCAGGAAATACGGCTCTCCGGTCGGCACGAGCATACAGCCGAGTGTATCGCTGACTGCACCGACTGCAAGCCCCATCACCGGCCCGTAAACAAGAGAACCAAGCGAGTTGACATAACAGTCCAGTGTCAGATGCAATCCCCCTGCCAGGGGGATCTTCACCAATTTTACCGCCACCCGCAGGGCGACGATCAGTGCCGCCATGATCAGCAGACGGGTGTTGCCGAATGAGGCGGCGGCTTCCCGCCAGTAGGCGGCAGAGAAGACGGACGGGGTGCTTTTTTGATCGACAGACATAAAAAAACCTCCTTTTCTTCAGAGTTCCGGTGAACTGTAAGCGAAAAGGAGGACTACACCTTTTGATTTACAGCGGGATGCAACCGACAGACCGCAAGAAAAGAGATCTTTTCGTCCGGACGACAACTCCCCGTTCGCCCGGCACTTAACGCCTGCCGATTTACTCTGTTGCTCAGTAGTGTACCACAGTTTCTTCCATTTGTAAAGGGCAAGAAATAAAAAGGTAAGTAGTAAAATAAAGATTCCAAAAAAGTAAAAAAAGAAGATCCACATTGAAACCTGTGGTATAATTTAAGCGACCAAACTCAAAACACCGGAGGTAACAATATGGATCGCTTAAATGATAGCACAAAAAGAGGAAA
>JAZLKY010000007.1:0-1271 GCA_045597885.1 Acutalibacteraceae bacterium
TTTATCGATGACGATCTGCAATGTCCTACCGATCGGTTGTGGGATCTGCTCAAGCCATTGGAAACGGGCGAATATGATGTTGCCATCGCCAAATATGAGCGAAAAAAACAATCCGGAATAAAAAATTTCGGTTCATGGGTGAACGATGCGGTGTCATCGTGGTTGCTCGGAAAAAGTAAAGACTTAAAATTTTCCAATTTTTCCGTGATGACATCCTTTGTGCGGGAAGAAGTGATCCGTTATACCAACCCCTACCCGTATATGTCCGGGTTGATGCTCCGCTCCACCAAACGGGTGACTAATGTTGTGATGGAAGAACGGGAACGCACCATCGGGGTAGGGCATTATACACTTAAAAAATCCTTTGCACTGTGGATGAACAATTTTACTTCTTTTTCTATCAAGCCCCTGCGGCTTGCTTCCACCATGGGATTTGTCTGTTCTGCGTTGGGCATGATCATGGCAGCGGTCACGATCATTCGAAAATTGGTCAATCCGGCGATCACGATGGGATACAGTTCTCTGATGGCGATGCTGGTATTTATCGGCGGCATCCTCATGTTGATGCTGGGGCTGATCGGGGAATATCTGGGACGGATCTATATTTCGCTCAACAATGCCCCGCAGTATGTGGTGCGGGGGCTTATTGACCATCGTGCGGAAGAAACGGTATGTGAAAAATAGCTTCTTCGCTTTTTGAATGACAAGAAGCAGATAAGACAGGTGGTGCAGTATGATGGACAATATTTTGCTGATCGGTGCGGGTGATTTTCAGTTGCCGCTAGTAAAAAAAGCCGGCGAACAGTTCAATGTTTTTTTGGCAGCACCCGTTATCAGCAATGTTTTTCATCCGTATATAAAAAAGGAACTCTTGTGTGATGTGCGAGATAAGGAAAAGATCCTTGCTTTCGGCAGAGAAAATCATGTGTGCGGTGTGATCACCGATCAGACGGATATCCCGGTCAGAACAGTGGCATATGTTGCGGAACAACTGGGATTGCCGGGGATCGGATATGAAACGAGTTGTCTGTTCACGGACAAGTCGTTGATGCGGAATAAGTTGCGAGAACTTGGGATCAAAACCCTGCCGTCGAAAACAGTATATTCTTTAGAAGAGGCATTGGCATACTATCGCGAGATCGGCGGCAGTGTTATTATCAAGCCGGTAGATACACAGGGAAGCCGTGGTGTGCAGGCGTGTGCGGATGCGTCAGAGTTGGCGGAAAAATTTCCGGAAAGTCAAAAGTGGTCGACTACTGCCGGTGTGATCG
>JAZLKY010000008.1:0-2003 GCA_045597885.1 Acutalibacteraceae bacterium
TGTATTGTGGAACGTCAAAAGAGAAACGCCCACCGATTACTATGTATCATGTATTCTATCATTCGGCAACAAAAAAGTCAACACCTATTTTAACGAAAATGAAAGGAAAATTCAAGAAATATCTTGGTGCATTTTTACAAAATGGCGAAAAAACAAGAAAGCCGTCCGTTTCCCTGATCGGCAAAAGAAGCTGGAGACATCCTCCGGGGCTTAATCCGGCGGGATCTATACGGTCAGATCTGCCATGAAAAGGATATCATCTATCCGCCAGCCATTGGCATCAGAGACGATCTTCACCCGCATGGTGCCGGGTGCCCCGTAATTATCGTAGGTCTGCACCGCCACGAAAGAACTGTCCTGCATTTCTTCGATAGCCGGCTTCCCTGCGTAGACAAATCCGCAACCCCTTGCCGCCTGCTTATAATACAGTTTGCCGTCCTTTTCGAGAAAGTAGGCGTCCTCAGCATCCAAAATACTGCTGTACCGATGGCTGATGCAGGCAGTCGTCATGATCGCCGCCATAAATGAACGCACATCCCCCACCGAATGGAACCGGGGATCGGTCAATCGGCAATAGATGACATTCCCCTGGGTGAAACTGTCGCCGGAATCCACGTCAAGATCGCCGCCGCCCAGTTTATCCACCGTATTCAGCTTTTCCAACAGCTCGCACGCCACAAGCTGTGCCTGCTCTTCCACATCATTCTGCGGGACATAGTCCGGCACAGAGATCTCCTCCGCCGGCTTCGTGCGGGAAGGTGCCGCCGATCCGGTCGGTTCTGCCGGTGCCGGCTTTTTCCCACAGGCACACGATCCCGCCAGCACTGCCGCCAGCAAGATCCACGCCGCTATCCGTCTTTTCACTGTCATCGCTCCATTCTTCGGCTTTCTCGTTTCGCAGTAAAGGGACATGTTAATGTAATGAATAAGCGGAAAGTCCCGGCAGAAAGCTGTCCGCAGCTTCTGCCAGGGCCTCCCATTTTTCATTAGATAAGTTTTTCGGGGCAGAGCATAAGATACCCTCTCTGATAACAGTCGGTTTTACTTCGCTTTCTTCCCCTTGCGCTGCATCCAACGGACCCAAATGGGTGCGCTGAGTACCAAAGAGGAGTAACAGCCGGAGATAGAACCGAACAGCATCGGCAGAGCGAAGCTGATAATGGAATCCACATGCATCGCCAGTGCCACGCCCACCACGGTCGCAATGGCAACACAGGTGGTCACGGTGGTGATGATGGTGCGGCGCTTGACCTGATGGAGCGAGGTGTTGACCACTTCCTCCAGCGAGCCGCTCATCTTCCGGCGATTGGTACGAATCCGGTCGAAGATGACGATGGTGTCGTTGAGTGAGTAACCGAGTATGGTCAGCATAACTGCCACAAAGTTCTCGTTGAGCTCGATCCGGAAAATAACGAAGGTGAAATATACGATCACCAAGTCATGGAGCAGTGCGAACAGAGCACACACACCGGCGGACAGACCGCCGATCTTGCGGAACCGCAAGCCAACATACACCAGCAGCAGTACCGCCGCCAGTGCCACGGCGAACAGACACCGCAGGAAGAATTTCAGTCCCATAGAAGCAGTCAGCGTGTTGGAGCTGAAGTTCTCCATCTTGTTGTCGGCAAAATCCTTGTCCAGTTTTTCAACAAAGGCATTTTGCTGATCCATAGTGATCTCACCGGGAAGGGTGACCGACACCACTTCCGTATCGTTCACATTGTCAAAAGAAACGGAGGCATTATTGCCGAGGATCTCCTTCGCAGCCGATTCGACCGACGCCTTATCCGGCTGACTCTCATAACTGTAACGCAGGACAGTACCGCCCTTGAACGCTACATCCATCCGTGTGCCAAAAATGATATTCATAACGGCACCGACCACGATGATGGCAAGAGAGATGCACAGGAACGTTTTCAAGTGACCGACAAAATCAAACTTCTTTTTCATTTGCGCTCACCTCCGTACAGCCAGGGATTGCGTGCGATCTTCAACCGGGAAAC
>JAZLKY010000009.1:0-5540 GCA_045597885.1 Acutalibacteraceae bacterium
GGTCAAGTTCACTCCCGACGGCGGCACGGTCACATTTGAAACAAAAGAGATCGGTTTTGACGGCGAGCGGGTGACCTTTGCGTTTACCGTCCGGGATACCGGGATCGGGATGAGCCCCGCATTTCTCGAACATATTTTTGATGCGTTTTCGCAGGAGGACAACAGCAGTCGGGGACAGTATCAGGGCACCGGGTTGGGGATGACCATTACCCGGCAGTTCATCACGCTGATGGACGGCACCATCGAGGTGGACAGTGAGTCGGGACAGGGCAGTGTCTTCACCGTCCGCATCCCGTTTGAGATCGACCGTTCCGGATCATCGCAGGAGTCTGCCGACGATCAGATGTCCGGTGACGGACGGATCGACGGCATCCGTATTCTGCTGGCGGAGGATAACGAGCTCAACCGGGAGATCGCTTCTTCTCTGCTGTCGGATGAAGGGGCACTGATCACCGAGGCGGAAAACGGGCAGATCGCCGTGGATACCTTCACCGCTGCGCCGCCCGGTACATTCGATGTGATCCTCATGGATATCATGATGCCGCAGATGAACGGATACGATGCGACCAGAGCCATCCGTTCTTCTGCTCATCCTGATGGGGAGAAGATCCCCATCATCGCCATGACGGCGAACGCATTTGCAGAGGACAAGATCAAGGCAGATGAGGCGGGCATGAACGCCCATGTTGCCAAGCCGATAGATTTTCCCGTGCTGATCGCAGAGATCACCCATCTTTTGGACCGGAAGGGGGAACACGGCGATGTATGACGGCGTCAAGCGCAAGGTGCTGATCGTGGAAGACAACGAAATCAACCGGGAGATGCTGCGGGAGATCATGTCCGAGCAATATTATGTTTTGGAGGCGGCAGACGGTGCAGAGGGGGCGCAGATGCTGCGGGAGCATTTCCGTGATCTGTCGCTGATCCTGCTGGATGTGCAGATGCCCCGGATGGACGGCTATGCGTTCCTCAAATGGCAGCATGCCGATCCCCTGTTTTCCGGGGTGCCGGTGATTGTCACCACCGGCAGTCAGATATCGGAGGACGAGGAACGGTGTCTGGCACTCGGCGCATCGGATTTCGTGACCAAGCCGTACAACCCCCGTGTGATCCTGCGGCGGGCGGAAGCGATCATCCGTCTGCGGGAATCCATTGCCGCACTGGAGGCGGTGGAACATGATCCGGTGACGGGACTGTATACTAAACGGGCATTCTACCATCACGGGCAAAGCCGGCTCGACCGGGTACAGACGGTGATAGATATGTTGATGATCAACATCGAAGATTTTTCGTATATCAACGAGCGGTACGGAGAGACCGTGGGGGACGCACTGCTGCGGCACATCGGGCAGTGTATCCTGACGGCGGAAGAAGAAACGGTCATCTCCTGCAGGTATCATGCCGACCGATTCATACTGATGCGGGAACGCCGGCAGATCTCCCCGGATCACGAAACAGAGGCGGCACAGTTTGACAGCACCGTGCATTCCGGCGCACCGATCCGTGATTTTACGGTAAAATATGCGATATATGAGAATGTCGATACCACCGTCCCGATCAGTGTGTTGTGTGATCGGCTGGCGGTGGCGATGAAAACGGTCAAAAAGCAGTATGGCAGACGGTTGGCATACTATGATGCCACCATGTCGGAAAAGATGGACCGTCTGCATCGGATCGAGCAGAGCATGACGAAGGCACTGGCAGAGGGACAGTTTCTCGTTTATTATCAGCCGAAACACGATGCCTTCACCGGGCAGATCGCCGGGGCAGAAGCGTTGGTGCGGTGGGTGCATCCGGAATACGGATTTCTCTCTCCGGGGGAATTTATCCCGTTGTTTGAGGAAAACGGTTTTATCACCCATCTCGATCTGTATGTCTGGCAGACGGTGTGTCGGGATCTCGGAGAATGGCAGGCGGCGGGACTTTCCATCGTGCCGGTATCGGTGAATGCATCCCGACGGGATTTTGTTTCGGTGGACGATGCCGAAAAGATCATGGCGCCTATCCGGGACAACGGACTGGATGAACAGTTTCTGCACATGGAGATCACCGAGTCGCTCGGTATCGGGGATGAGGCGGTGGTGCAAAAGGTGAAAGCCGTGCGGGGAAAAGGCATCTGTATCGAGCTGGACGATTTCGGTACGGGGCATTCCGCTCTCGGTTCTCTCCGGGATATCCCGATGGATGTGATCAAGCTGGATATCAGTTTCGTCCGTTCATTGGAAAAGCAGAAAGAGATCGTGCAGATGATCATCTCTCTGGCACACGCTCTCGGTCTGCCGACAGTGGCGGAAGGGGTGGAAACGGAAGAACAGATCAACATCCTGCGGGCATTCGGCTGTGATCTGTTCCAGGGATATTATTATTCAAAACCGTTGCCGGCGGAAGAATTTCGGCGGTATTTGCGGGAGCATACGGAGGTGTTATCATGACGGAAAAAGAGTTCTACGATCAAATCGGCGGCGACTACCGGGAGGCGGTCGGACGGCTGATGAAAGATGCACTGGTGCGTAAATTTGTACTCAAATTCAAAGCCGATCCGTCCTATGCGGGACTGAAAGCGGCGGTGGAAGCCCGTGACTGGGAGACGGCGTTCGGTTATGCACATACCCTCAAGGGCGTGGTACAGAATCTGGCATTTTTCCGTCTGTCCGCCGTATCCGTCACGCTGACCGATGCCCTGCGCCCCGCCAACCGGGAGATGCTGACGGCACAGCAGGCGGATGCGATGCTGGCGGCGGTCACGGCGGAATATGAAACGGTGTATCGGGCGATCGATCTGTTGGAAGCACAGCCGTCGGACTGATTTGATGAAAAGATCTGCGGGGAGATAGCGTATGGAATGGCTGATCAAGGTGGCGGTGTGTCTGGTGGCGGGTGCCGGTGCCGGACTCGGAACGGGTTTTGCCGGGATGAGTGCGGCGGCAGTCATCGGACCGATGCTGATCGCTTTTTTGGATATTCCCGCCTATCAGGCGGTGGCAGTCGGATTGGCAAGTGATGTGTTGGCGAGTGCTGTAAGCGCTTACACGTACCGAAAAAACGGAAATCTCGATATTGGGAACGGTTTGATCCTCATGGCGACGGTACTCCTTTTTACGGTCGTCGGCAGTTTCGTTGCCGGCTTCTTACCCAATGCGACGATGGGCAGTTTTTCGGTGGTGATGACGATGCTGTTGGGCGTTCGCTTTTTGGTGCGCCCGGTCATGACTACCCGGGAATCCATGCAGCAGTATCCCCGTAAGACACGCATCGTCCGTTCCGTCCTTGGCGGGAGCGGGATCGGCTTCATCTGCGGATTCGTCGGTGCGGGTGGCGGTATGATGATGCTGTTGGTGCTGACCTCACTGCTCGGCTATGAACTGAAAACGGCGGTGGGGACCAGTGTGTTTGTGATGGCGTTTACCGCTCTGACCGGGGCGGTGAGTCATTTTGCGGTCGGCGGTTTTCCTGATACGGCGGTACTGGTGCTGTGTATCCTGTTCACCTTTATTTGGGCACGGATCGCCGCCGTGGTCGCCAACAGATCTACCCCTCGCACCCTTAATCGGGTGACCGGGGCGATACTGGTGATACTGGGGGCGGCGGTACTGGTGACGGAGTGGGTATAAGCCTCGTTGGCTGTAAGTGTGGGAGTGATGGTGTGAAGCAAGTCAGAGAGGCAATCCGGGATACCGTCCCCGTCATAGCGGGATATACGGTACTCGGTATGGGATTCGGCATCGTGATGTCTGCCAACGGGTGGAGCGTTTGGATGTCCGTTGCCATGAGTCTGTTTATCTATGCCGGATCAATGCAATATGCGGCGATCGGGCTTTTTCTCGGCAATGCCTCACTGATCACCGTTGCGCTGACTACACTTGCCGTGAATGCCCGGCATCTGTTTTACGGCATCTCCATGCTGGACAAGTACCGCTCTGCCGGGATCAAAAAGCCCTATCTGATCTTTGCACTGACGGACGAGACCTATTCGCTGGTCTGCCATACCGGCAAGGGGAACGACTACTGCTTTTTGGTGTCGCTGTTCGATCACATCTATTGGGTTGTCGGGACACTGATCGGGGCGTTGGTCGGCAATGTGATCCGTTTTGATCTGACCGGGATCGAGTTTGCGCTGACCGCTCTGTTCGTCACCGTGTTCACCGATCAGTGGATCGGCAATAAGGCAGCCACGGGGTTGAATAAGAACCGTATTGCGGCGTTGACCGGGGTGGGGTGTTCGGTGCTGATGCTACTGTTGTGCGGCGCAGACGGATTTTTGATCCCTGCCATGCTGCTCATCCTGCTGATCCTGTTGATCCTGCCGATGTTTTCAAACGGTAAGGGGGCAAAGGAATGACGGAAAAACAGATGATCCTCTCTGTTGCCGTGATCGCACTGGTCACCGCCGCCATCCGCTTTTTGCCGTTCCTTGTTTTCGGAGAAAAACGGACACCGGGATGGATCACCCGGCTCGGAGAAACGCTCCCGTATGCAGTGATGGGGATGCTGGTGGTGTACTGCCTCAAGGATGTGTCGTTCGGCACTGCGGCGGGGTTTTTGCCGGCACTGATCGGTGTCGTTGTTGTGGCGGGCAGTTATCTGTGGAGAAAAAACACGCTGATGAGTATCGTGTTGGGAACTGCCGTGTATATGATGCTGGTTCAGTTTATATTTGTCTGAAAACGGAACGGACGGTGATGGGATGAAACAGGCGGTGGTCGGTATTCTTGCTCATGTGGATGCGGGAAAGACGACACTGGCGGAGGCACTGCTGTACGGAGCGGGGACGATCCGCACCCGTGGACGGGTGGATCACCGGGATACCGCACTGGACACCCATCCGCTCGAAAAAGACCGGGGGATCACTATCTTCGCCGGTGAGGCGACCTTCACCGCCGGGGATACCCGTATTACACTGGTTGATACGCCCGGTCACGTGGATTTTTCGGCGGAGACCGAACGCACACTTGCTATACTGGACTATGCTATCCTTGTCATCAGTGCGACCGACGGGGTACAGGCACATACCCGCACGGTGTGGCACCTGTTGGAGAGCTACGGCATCCCCGTCTTTTTGTTTGTGACAAAATGCGACCTTCCCTGCCGCAGTCGGGAACAACTGCTTGCCGAGCTGGAGCGGGAATGCGGCAATGTGGCGGATTTTACCGAACCGTTTGCCGATCCCGAAAAGATCGCCATGTGTGACGAAACCTTGCTCGATGAATATCTGTCGGGTGAGGGGATGCGGATATCCTCTTTGCAGACTGCCATTCGCACCCGGCGGCTGTTTCCCTGCCTGTTCGGTTCGGGACTCAAAGGGGACGGGACGGCACAATTGGCGGCTCTGCTCGACCGATATACCGTCGGGCGGCAGTATCCCGCCGCATTCGGAGCAAAAGTGTATAAAGTCCAACACGATGACAGAGGAGAACGCCTCACCAAACTGCGGGTGACCGGCGGCACCCTGCGGGTGAAGGACAACATCACATATAACGGGATGAGTGAAAAGGTAAATCAGATCCGGCTGTATACCGGGGCAAAATATGTGACTGCAGAGG
>JAZLKY010000010.1:0-2230 GCA_045597885.1 Acutalibacteraceae bacterium
GAATGTCCTTCGACGGCTCATCCGCATAGTGACAGGAGTGGTCGGAGGGTTTCTGCTCTTGATCGCTCTGGCGATCCCGGTCGCCAACAATGCAGTCGCATGGCAGGTGGAAAAACGGCTTAGATCCCTTCCCATGCCGGCGCAGACCGTAATGGAAGATTCCATTTCCCGTGCCGGAAAACTGACCGGCAACGGCAACGGAATGCAGTATTTCGGGGCGATACTTGTTCGGAGCGATCTGCCGTTGACCGAGCTGCGATCCTATTTTTGCTCTCTCACGCCGGATGGGATGATCACCCGCGATGTGGTGCCGCAGTCCGGACAGGCGATCGCAGTCGGCGATCATAGCAGCCCGTCTTTTTCCGTTCCCGTAACGGGAGAGAATTACTATACCGTATTCGAATGGGGATCGGTCTCCCCCTTTTGGCGGGGCTGGCTGGATCTCGATATACGCGGTCACTGACAACAATACAGAAAGGATGATCCCGTTATGACAAGAAAAGGAACAGCACTATGTATACTGGCAGGTATTTTTCTGCTGACTTTGGCGGGGTGCGGTACCCCGGATGAGACAACAAGCAGTAATGTGCCGACGTCCGATGTATCCACGACGGAGAACACCCCCGAAACGGAAGAGAAAACCGGCACGACCGTCACAGAGCCGACAGCTCAGCCGACCGGAACAGGCTCACCCACGCAGACGGCTTCCGGCAAGGAGATCATCGTCACATTCCCCGGAGGCACCTCTGCCCCCACCTCTCCCAACAGCAGCAATATTGCCGGGAATACGACCACCACCAAGAAAGGCGGCACCACAACGGGAAGCACCACCACTACCCGTAAAAATACCACGACACAGACACCCACCAAGCCCACTGTCCCTACCAAGGGCGACGATTCTACCGGCAAGGATGACGGCGTGATCGAGTTGCCGTATGAAATGTTCGATTGAGAAACAACAGGATTATTTTAACTTCCAACACCGGACGCCCCTGCTGTACGGCAGGGGCGGCCGGTCAGTCTTGTAGGGTTGGCAGCGTGATAAACTGCCAAGCCTGCAACCGTCAAAAAATGCTTCTTTTCCCTTTTGGCGATGTCAGCAGGCGTAGGGTATTGAGTACCGTCAACAGGGTGACACCCATATCGGCAAATACTGCCAGCCACATGGGGGCAAAGCCAAATACCGCCAATATCAGCACCGCAGCTTTCACTCCTAAAGCAAACATAACATTTTCCCGAATGATCCTCATCACACGGCGGCAGATAAGGATCATCTCCGGCAGATGGGACAGCCCGCCGGACATCAGCACCGCATCGGCAGTTTCGGTGGCGGCGGCTGAACCAAATCCCATTGCCACTCCCACATCTGCGCATGCCAGTACCGGCGCATCGTTCACCCCATCCCCGACAAACACAGTGACCATACCTTCCTGTTGCAGACGATACACCCGTTCCCGTTTGTCCTCCGGCAGCAGTTCTGCTTTTGTTTCTGTCAATCCGACTGCCTCAGCGACCGACTCCGCCGCAGAATGGCTGTCGCCGGTCAGCATCACCAACCGTCCGATCCCCATCTGCCGCAGGCGGGTAATACTCTCCGCCGCCCCCTCCTGCAAAGCGGCAGACAGCCGGAATCCGGCGATCACTTTGTCTGCCACTATCAGAAATACCGTTGACCTTTCCAAAGACGGCGGGACTGACAGCTCCTGCCGCCGTATCAACCGGACACCGCCGCAGGCGACCGACTGATCTCCGCACCGCCCGAAAACACCGATGCCCGGCTGCTCCTGCACATCTGTCACCGAAGGAAGGCCATTCTCCGGCACCGCCGCCGTCAACGCCCGGGCCATCGGATGGGCGGAAAACTGTTCCAATGCCGCCGCCAGCGCCAATGCTTCTTCCGGCGATCCTTCCGTTGCCACGGCTTCCTCCAATTGCCATGTGCCGTCTGTCAGCGTGCCGGTTTTATCAAATGCCACTGCCCCGGCTTTCGCCGCCGCCTCAACATAGCAGCCGCCTTTAATAAGGATCCCCCGGCGAGCGGCGGCGGCGATCCACGCATAGAACCCCAGTGGTACAGAGATTACCAAAGCGCACGGACAGGATGCCACCAAAAACACCAGTGCCCGATACAGCCACACCAGCCAACCGGAAAACCCTGCCAGCATCGGCGGCAAGACCGCCACCAACACCGCCACTCCGGTCACTGCCGGAGTATATATCCGGGCAAAGC
>JAZLKY010000011.1:0-7524 GCA_045597885.1 Acutalibacteraceae bacterium
TCCTCTTTGGGCACAGCGCAAACAATCGTGAAAAAGCTGACACTGGCTGACAGTGTTCGGTATATCACTGCCGGACTGTACTGCCCGCAGTTGGAAGTGCTGTCTGTCGGCAGTGGTGTGACATATCTCGATGTCGATACCCTGCGATACTGCGAATCCCTCAAGGCAGTGCAGGTCAGCAATAAAAACGGGCAATATCAGTCGATAGACGGTGTAGTATATACTAAAGACGGCAGTACGGTGGTATTTTATCCCCCGCAGAAAGGGGAGAAATACACTCTGCCCGCCGGTGTGCGCAATATTGATGCACTGGCGGATGCACTGTATCAGGAGTATTCTTTTTCCTTTGCTGACGGATCGTCATTCTATACTACTTTGGATGGTGTGACCTATACCAAGGATATGACACGGGTGGTGTCATGTGACCAAGATAAGAGCGGCGAATATATCATGCCGGACAGTGTGACGGATATTCTGCCGGGAGCATTTGCCGGTTGTGATCAACTGACGAAGGTGGCTGTTTCTTCGGCAGTTACGTCGATCGCATACAGAGCTTTTGACAGTTGTTCGTCGCTGTCTTCCGTCACGCTTCCGGATCGCTTGGTTTCGATCGAATCGCAGGCATTTATGTATTGTGATTCTCTGGAATCGGTCGATCTGCCGGATTCGCTGGAGCAGATCGGGGATGCCGCATTTTTGGCCGCCGGACTGAAGCGGTTGACCGTCCCCGACAGGGTAAAGGAATTGGGGTCCAGCGTATTCAATAGTTGTCCGCTCACGGCGGCGGCATTGGGCAAAGGGGTCCAAACGATCGGAGAGAGCGCCTTTGCCTATTCGGATTTGTCACAGATAAATCTTCCGGCAGGACTGTGCTCGATCGGAGAATGTGCATTTTTACGAACGCAGCTACTTGATGTGCAGTTACCGGACAGCCTGACGGAGATGGGCAAAGGAGCATTTGAATACTGTGAACGGCTGAAAACGGTCACCTTCGGATCCGGATTGAAAACGATACCGTCCTATGCATTTCACGGTGATACAGCACTGGAAACAGTGGATATTCCGGCATCGGTTTCCGTCATCGGAGACGGCGCATTTAGAGACTGTTCTTCACTCAGACAGGCAACGGTGCGCAATAAGGCGGCGGTGATCGGTAAATATGCATTTGAAAATGCGCCGTTGGAAACGCTCTGTATCAGTGGCGAAACGAAAACGATCGAAAAAAGGACCTACTACGGCAATTCCGTTATCCGTTCTCTGGCTCTGCCGGAGGGCGTTGAGGATATCGGTGGAGAAGCATTTGCCGACTGTACAAATCTGTCCGCAGTTACCGTGCCGGATTCGCTGCGTCATGTCGGTGCGGATGCTTTTGCCTCCACTGCATGGTATGACAGCGTTTCCTCGCAGGACACCGTATATCTTGACGGCAAGGTGCTGTATTCTCATCGGGGAAAAACCGGCGAAACCTTCACCGTAGCACCCGGCACACTGGTGGTGGCGGATTATGCGTGTTTCTTGGGTGAGAGCTATGACAGTGTTGTTGACTATGTGTACGGCACTGCTGTCACAGGGGTAAAAACATTGCAGTTGCCGTCCGGTTTAAAAGCGATCGGCAAGTGTGCTTTTGCCTGCATGACGGAGCTGAAGACCGTTACATTGCCGCAGGGGATGGAAAGGATTGATGATCAGGCGTTTGCCGGAAATACTTCGCTCACAGAGATCACGCTGCCTTCTTCGCTGACAAAATTCGGTGAGAGCGTATTTGCCGGGTGTACGCAACTGAGCGCCATTCATGTGGATGAAAACAATCCGGCATACAAGGATATTGACGGTGTGCTGTTCAGCAAGGACGGTACAGAATTGCTGTGGTGTCCGAAACAAAAGACGGATACATACACCGTACCTTCTTCCGTTCGCAGGATCGCTCCGTTTGCTTTCAGTTGCAGCGGAGTTAAAGAAGTTGTTGTGCAAGGTCTGCTGACCGAACCGGAGCAATTTGCTGTGGGTTACGATCCGTTAGGGGGACTCAACGGAACGGTGCTCGCCTGCGAAAAAGGGTCTGCCGCATGGCAATACGCCTACCGGGAACTGGTTCCCGTTCGTCTGATCGAACCGGTTCAAACACCGGGAGATCTGACCGGAGACAGCGAAGTGGATTCAGGCGATTTGACATCGCTTGCCCGTGTCCTTGCCAAATTGGAAGGAAACGGTGAATATATTCCCGCCGCCGATGTGAACCGGGACGGAGCAGTGGATGCCGATGATCTGACGATGGTTGCCCGCTATGTTGCAAAACTGATTGATTCTTTTTGATGCCAAGGAGAGTATTTTCAAACGCCTGACCTGAAAAACGACTGACGGATAGCAAAAAAAGTCCACCTTGCAAACGCCTTTGTGACCGTGTTTGCAGGGTGGATCTGTTATATTGTAAGAAAAATCATGAACTTTTGATCAAACGGATCACAGCACACAACTGAGGAATTCCTGTGTGCGGGGATTCTGCGGATGATTGAATAGTTCATCCGGCTTTCCTTCTTCGGCAATGATGCCGTCGGAGATGAACAGTACCCGATCAGCCACATCACGGGCAAACCCCATTTCGTGGGTGACCACTACCATCGTCATGCCCTCTGCCGCCAGTTCCTTCATGACCGCCAACACTTCGCCGACCATCTCCGGATCAAGCGCACTGGTCGGCTCATCGAACAACATGATGTCCGGCTTCATCGCCAAAGCACGGGCTATGGCGACACGTTGCTTCTGCCCGCCGGACAACTGATGCGGGTAAGCATCCGCTTTGTCTGCTAACCCGACACGGTCGAGCAACTGCATGGCAGTCTCCTCTGCCTCTGTGCGTGTCATCTTGTTCAGCCCGACGGGAGCAAACATGATATTGTCTTTCACCGTCATGTGGGCGAAGAGATTGAACTGCTGAAACACCATGCCGATGTTCTCCCGCACCCGGTCGATGTTGATCTTCTTATCCGAGATCTCATATCCGTCGACTTCGACTGTGCCGGAGGTGGTTTCTTCCAATCGGTTCAGACAACGCAGGATGGTGGATTTGCCGGAGCCGGATGGGCCGATCAGACAGACGACCTCGCCCTCCGTGATCTCCATGTTGACACCCTTAAGGACCTCGACATGACCGAAACTCTTATGCAGATCGGTCACCCGTACTTTAACCGTTCTTTCAGCCATGTCTGCGTCTCCTTTCTCCCTTGTCGTAGCGGAATTTTTTCTCCACAAACTTGGAAATGATCATGAGAATGGAGATAACGACCAAATAATAGACGGCGACCAGAATGTAAGTGGCAAAGAACTGATAGGTCGAACCAACGTAGATCTTGGCTTTGTTGACCAATTCCGCCAATCCGATGACCGACAGGATAGACGTATCCTTGACGGTGATGATAAACTGGTTGACAAGAGAAGGAATGGTGATCTTAAATGCCTGCGGCAAAACGATCCGGCGCATGGTCATCCCGGCGGGGACGCCTAAGCTGCGGGATGCCTCCACCTGCCCGTTGTCTACCGCCTCAATGCCGGAACGGAAAATCTCCGACAGGTAGGCACCGGCATTCAAACTGAGCGTGATCACGCCGGCGGTAAACGCCGACAGGGTGAACCCCTCTACCCATGTTTTGATGACCTGGGGGAAACCGAAATAGACCACGAACGCCTGTACGATCATGGGAGTGCCCCGGATCACCCATACATAAACGGCAGAGATCGCCTTCAACACCGGGTTCTTGCTGAGTCCCATCAGACAGGACAACAGTCCTATAAACACACCGATGAGCAGGGACAACAGCGAGATGCCGATGGTCAATTTGACACCCTCTAACAGCAGGGGGGTAGCTTCGGTTAAAACTTTTTCAAAATTCATAAAACCATACTTTCTGACTGACAAAGATGGCGCAAAGGGGGCTGTTTAAAAACTTATGTTTTTGAACAGCCCCTATTAGGGGATAGGAAAAATGTTCGGAATGAACGAACCGAACCGAAACCGTTGTGTTACAACGGTTTCGGCTTTGCCCGACGGCGTACAAAGGTACGTCGAGGGTGAGGTTCGTTTATAGCAAAAAGACAATCTTTTCTAAGTGTTTTTAAGAAAAGTCGGAATAAATCGAAAAATATCGTTTTTATAACGCTTTTTGGTGCGATTTTTCCTCACCATTTCTGCCTTTTTGCGATCCGGTCATTTTTAATATCCCCTTTTGCGCCATGTCATTACTGTGTGTGTGGGAATCAGCCCTCAATACCGTATTTTGCCAAGATCTTCGAGTATTTTCCGTTGGCTTTGATATTGGAAAGACCGGCATTGAACATGGTGATGAGTTCGGGGAAGGTGCCCTTCTTTACGGCAAAGCCATAGGGGGCGGGGTTGATCACTTCGCCTGTCGTCTTCAAATCGACAGTACCCTGCTCAATGGAATAACTGATCACGGAATAGTCCTCAAAGCAGGCGGAGTTGATACCGTTGACAATCGCCTGATACATGGTGGGAGAATCCTCGTAGTACTGGATGGTGTAGCCGTACTGCTCTTTGTTCGCTTCGGCGTAGTCGGCGCCCATGGTGCCGGTCTTGGCGGCAACGACTGTCCCCTTCAGATCGGCGAGGGAAGCAAACGTGGAATCCTTGGCGACACACATGATCTGCCCGTCATTGAAGTACGGCTCGGAGAAATCGTAGATCTCTTCCCGGTCAGCACGGATAGTCATCCCGGCGATCATGGCATCTGCCTGGCCGGACTGAACATTACCGCAGGCGGCATCAAAGCCGACGTTGTTCATGGTATAACTGAAGCCCTGATCCTCGGCGATGGCGGCAACGATATCCATGTCTACCCCCACATATTTGTTAGTGGCGGTATCCAGATACTCAAAAGGAGCAAATGCTGTGTCAGAACAAATAGAATAAGTCTTCTTGCTGCCACTGTTGGCGGTACTGGTCTTGCTGTCGGCATCATCACCGCAACCGGTGAAGCAGAGTGCCAGCAGTGCCACAGCCATCAGCACGGTGAGAACACGAGTAAATCTTTTCATAGAGAGAGCCTCCTTAAAAATACTTCTTGACTGATATCCCATATTCTACCGAAAAAAAGAAGTTTTGTCAACTGTTTTTTATTCTTCATGCATTTTGTATCAGAAAATCCTGCAAAAGCAAGAGGATTTTTGCGGGTTAATCGAATTCATTCTGCTCTTTTTGCGACTTCATTCGTCAAAATATGCAACTTGCAGTTGCGTCCTTCTTGTTCTTTGGCGGCTGGTAACGGTCATTTTGACGATCGGTACCGGCGGCGAAAATCCGTGGGTGTTACGCCGACGGCTGTTTTGAAACGGCGGCAGAAATAGAACAGATCGGAAAAGCCCGCCATCTCCGCAATGCGGGATACCGGGAGCAGGGTGGTACACAGCAGATCGCAGGCATAGCGGACACGCATCTGCAGGAGATACTGCTTCGGCGGAACATGAAAGCGGGCGAGGAACAACTGCCGGAAATAGGAATAACTGATGCCGCACAGGTCTGCCAACTGTTCGCATGACAGGTCGGGATCACGGAATGCCGCTGCCATCCGGTCGACTGCCGGACGGATGAGCGCATACTGCCGTTCGGGGAGATACTGCTCTTTTTGCAGCTCGGCAAAGATGCGGTACAGCACCGACATACACTCGAACCGATATCCTTCTCCCTGTACTGCCCAAATGGAAAATGCCCGGCGGAACAGCTCCTCGATCCGGCTGTTGCGGATATCCGTGAGCAGGGTGAGTTCCTCTGCCGGGGGAGTGTCGGAAGAAAACACGATGTCAATGCAGCCGTATCCTTTGTTCTGCCGCCGCACCTCATATTTACTCCATTCACCGGCGGGCATGAATCGGATCGACCGGGGGACGAGCGGGACACTGTTTTCACCCAGTATGACTTCCCCCCACACGGCGGTGGGATCGTCTCCGAAATTGTAGATCAGTTCGTGCGTTCCCAAACGGGGAGAAAATACCGTGCATGGCTCCGGGTATTCTTCCGCTCCCACATAGATGATGCGGGCAATATCAGTAATGGTGAAATCCCATTGCATGGCAAATGGACTCCTTTCTGTTCTGTTAATTACAAAACCATTGTACCGTCTGTCACCGAAAAGTCAATGGGGGACAGAGAAAAAGAAGATTTTTTTGTGTCAAAAAGTACAAATCCGTCAGCATGTCTATTGTTTTATTTCGCCGGGGCGCTATACTGGAGAAAACAGCCGAAAGGACGGTCTTTCTCCATGAATAAACGCATCGACCATCTGATCGCAGAGATGAAGCAGCATGATCTGTACGAAAAGCCGGTGGAGGTGACGTTCGATCCACTGGATCTGGCACTGCCCGAACCGCTCCTCAACGCCAAGCGCATCACCGAATTTCTGCTGGCACAGCCGGTATACCTCACTGATACCAACCGTTTCACCGGGATGACACGCCTGCAAGCGGAGTGTATGTGGAAGGAATGGGTGCCGGGAGACCTGTTCAGCCGGTGCGGGCATCGTTTTTTCAGTGAAGCCTGCCGCCATTTTTATAATCATTATGCCGAAGATTTTGCCGTGTTCGAGTGGCAGCATTCCGCTCCCGACTATGCCAAGATCATCGACGGCGGGATCGAAAAGATCCTGCGTGATATCGAAAAATCCAAAGATAAGTTCCGGGACGATCAGGAAAAACTCGATTTTCTCACCGGGATGGATATCATCTGTCACGGGGTGCTGGACTGGGCACAAAAATGCGCCGATGTGCAGGAAGCGGCGGCGGCAAAATGCACCGATGCCGCACGGCGGGAGGAATTGACAAAGCTGGCGGCGGCACTGCACCGGGTACCGATGCACCCGTGTGAGAGCTTCTATGAGGGGTTGGTGTGTCTGTGCTTCTGTTTTTGGTTCCTGCCGGACAGCATCGGCACATTGGATCGGTATCTGTTCCGATTATACGAACAGGATATCGCCGCCGGAGCGATCACAAGGGAGCAGGCGGGGGAACTGCTGCAGGAGGTGTTTGTCCATCTGTGTGCCTATACGCCCAATGACTGCCCCAACGGCGACCGTTCGGCGGAATGCCATTTTGCCATCGGCGGGTATACGGCAGACGGGGAGGACGGGTTCAACGATCTGTCCCGACTGGTGGTGGAATCGCTCATGGCGATCGACACCCGCCGCCCGGAGATCAGTCTGCGCTGGACGAAAAAAACACCGTTTGAAGTTTTGCGATTTATGCTTGATGCCGAACGCAACGACAAAAACAAGCGCATCGCTTTTGTCAGCGACGAACCCCGTCTGGAGGCACTGCAAAATATCGTGGGACTGCCGTATGAGCAGGCAGTCCGCTATACCATGGTCGGGTGCAATGAGCCGTCCTTCCCCGGTACGGTGTGGTACGGCGGGTTGACCGTCAATATCGCCCGTTCGTTGGTCAACACCCTGCAAAAACGCCGTGCCGAAGTGCTGGCGTGTCGGGATTTTGATGAATTCTTTGCTATATACCGGGAAGAAC
>JAZLKY010000012.1:0-3347 GCA_045597885.1 Acutalibacteraceae bacterium
GAACTACAATATCGCTGTCAAAAAACGTGGGGATGATATTACTTTTCTGCGTCGGATCATTCGAGGTCCCGCCGATGACAGCTACGGGATAGAGGTGGCTAAACTGGCGGGAATCAATGAAGAGGTTGTCACCCGTGCCAAGCAGATCCTGCGGTCAATAACGGAATCCGATCCGGTCATACGTCAAAAAGAAGGAACACAGCCGATGCCGGTGGCAGAGGGGCAACTGTCGATGATGGATTCGGCAGATAATCCGATCATTTGTCGGCTGAAGGAATTGGATGTCAATGTTTTGACACCGATCGAATCCATGCAGATACTATATGAGTTGGTCAGGGAGTCGTCGAGTTACTGACTGCCGGCGCAGAGGAGGAATGATCATGCCGAAGATTCGGTTGTTGGACAGACAGGTATCTGAACTGATTGCAGCCGGTGAAGTGGTGGAACGTCCGGCATCTGTCATTAAAGAGTTAGTGGAAAATGCAATTGATGCCGGTGCCGAACATATTACTGTGGAAATACGGGACGGCGGGATCACCTATATGCGGATCACGGATGACGGATGCGGGATCGCCAGAGAGGATGTACCGGTGGCTTTTCTCCGTCATGCAACCAGCAAGGTGTGGACAAAAGAAGACCTGAACGGTATTGTTACGCTGGGATTCCGGGGGGAGGCATTGGCTTCCGTTGCTGCAGTCGCTGAGGTGGAAATGATCACCTGCCGGGAGGGTCAGATTGAAGGGACGAGATACGTGATCCGGGGCGGGGAGGAACAACTGTGTGAAGATGCCGGTTGTCCAGTCGGCACTACGATCACGGTCAGAGACCTCTTTTATAATATCCCTGCCCGGATGAAATTCCTCAAAAAAGATGTTAGCGAGGGCAATGCTGTTGCCGGTGTCGTGGAACGGCTGGCGCTGTCGCATGCGGGGATCGCTTTCCGTTTTATTCGCAACGGTAAAATCGAGTTACAGACCGCCGGTGACAGTCAATTATCCGGCTGTATACTGGCGGTGTTCGGGAAATCGTTTGTCAACGGTTTGATCCCGGTGGATTATTCGATGGGCGGTATTCGGGTGAGCGGTTATATCTGCAAGCCGGATGCCTGCCGTCCGAACCGTACTATGCAGCATTTTTATATCAACGGACGGTATGTGAAGACACAGACCGGTGCCGTTGCTTTGGAGCGGGCTTACAAGGGCGTCATGATGGTGGGGAAATTTCCTGCCTGCATTTTGCTGATGGAAATGCCGCCGGAGACAGTCGATGCGAATGTTCACCCTGCCAAGATCGAGGTTCGTTTCATTAATGAAAAGCCTGTATTTGAGACGGTGTATTATGCTGTGAAATCGGCACTAGAAACAGGGGATACCTTTCATCGGGTATTGCTGAAAGAGGAGAATCCGGCGCCGCCGGATCCGGCACCGATGGCTAAACCGATATCTCATCGGGAAGCACCGTCGCCGGCATATCGAAGGATGCCTCCCGTTCCACAGGCAACTGCCGGGAACTTCCGTTATTATCCGACTGTTTCGGTGGATGACGACCGTCCGTCGTGTGCCGTCCTTCAGGACGGTACGCCATCGGTCGTTCCGTCAGGGAAGACGCCGGTATTATCTTCCGCAGAGAAAAAGGAAGATATCCTTCCGGCAGAAGAAAAGGGATCCTGTTCCGTCCCATTTCAGCCGGAGCAAATGACTGTGCAGGAGGAAAAACTGCCGATACGGGTGTTGGGTGAGGTTTTCCGAACCTATATCGTTGCAGAGATGGGAAACAGTTTTTTCCTAATTGATAAGCATGCCGCTCACGAGCGGATACTGTATAACGAATTAAAAGCCAGCGAACGGTCGGATGCTCAATTGCTGTTATCACCGATCCCGGTATCAGTAAGCCGGGAGGAACATATCGCTTTGACGGAAAATGCGGCTGTATTACAGCAGGCAGGAATTGAAATCGAGGATTTTGGCGGCGCCACGGTTTTGGTGCGCACCTTCCCACTGCGGTTGTCCGGCGAAGATATTGACAGTACTATTCGGGAGATCGCTTCGGGATTGGCAGAGGGCAGCCAGGAGATCCAGACAGCGAAGCTGGATTGGATCTATCATTCCTCTGCCTGTCGTGCCGCTACAAAGGCGGGCGATGACGGCAAGCCGGAGGCTTTACGGAAATTGGCGGAAAGAGTGCTGACAACGGATGAGATCCGCTATTGTCCGCACGGCAGACCGGTGTGTGTGGAGATCACCAAAAAAGAACTGGAAAAGAAGTTTGGACGCACCCGGTAAAAGGAGGAAGATCGCTTGTCGGACAAACCGTGTTATCCGATCATTGCAGGGCCTACCGCTTCCGGAAAAACGGCGCTGGCTGTTGCAGTGGCTACTGCCGTGGACGGGGAAGTCGTCTCGGCAGATTCCATGCAAATATACGAAGGAGTATCAGTGGGGACTGCCCGTCCTTCACCGACAGAAATGAAAGGGATCCCTCATCATCTGATGGGCTTTTTACCGTTGACGGAGTCCTATAGTGTCGGCAGATATATTGAGGATGCCCGGTCGGTCTTTGCTGATGTGTTTGCCAGAGGACGTACGCCGGTGCTGTGTGGCGGAACGGGGTTGTATATCCGTTCATTTATGGAGAATATCAGTTTGTTGCCGCAGCCTGCCGACCCCGCCGTACGACAGCGTTTACAGCAAGAGGCAACGGTAATAGGCGGCCACGCTATGATTTGCCGGTTGGCGGAGATAGATCCGGCCGCCGCCGCCCGGCTCCACGAAAATGATCTGCACCGGATCATACGGGCTTTGGAGGTTTATGAGGTGACAGGGCACACCATTACTCAACAGGCAGAATCCTCTCACCGGGATCCCTCTCCGTATTCTCCCTGCCTATTTCTGCTTGATTTCCATGATCGGAGCGAGTTATACCGCCGCATTGACTGTCGGGTGGAAAAAATGCTTGAAGACGGATTGATCGAGGAAGCCAAGCGTGTATTGCAATCCTGCGGCAGTGCTACGGTGTTACAGGCAATAGGTTACAAGGAGTGGCTTCCGTATTTCCGTGGGATGTGTTCTTTGAATGAGGCGGTTCAGCAGGTAAAAACCGAAACCAGGCATTATGCCAAGCGTCAGTTGTCGTGGTTTCGGCGGATGGACAAAGCATGTACCTTTTACGTTGATGATTATGACGGAACAGAGCAGTTGGCGGCGGTGGCACTGCAACGGTTCTTGGATTTTCGGAGGAGGGAAGCGCGTGACTAAAAAAAACAGCAATCCGGGTGTTAGCCGGGCGCTGACGGCATTATTGGTGCTGGCACTGCTGGCATATGGCGGATTCCAGTTATATCGCAGTGT
>JAZLKY010000013.1:0-7277 GCA_045597885.1 Acutalibacteraceae bacterium
TCGTCGCCGAGGGCGCGGTTGCCGCCCTTGAAATCCTTTTCGGTTTTGGTGATGCGGCGGTCAAGCACTTCAATATCGGAGAAGATCAGTTCCATGTCGATCGTTTCGATATCGCCCAACGGATCGACCGGCACATTCAAACTGGTATCTGCCACCACATGCATGATATTTTCATTTTCAAAACAGCGCACCACATGGACAATGGCATCACACTCCCGAATATTGGCAAGGAACTTATTGCCAAGCCCCTCACCCTTGCTTGCCCCCTTGACCAGTCCGGCGATATCGACAAACTCGATGACTGCCGGCACGATTGGCGGCACCTTGCTCCCCTCGGTATACAACTCGCTCAGTTTATCCAGCCGGGCATCCGGCACCGCCACCACTCCCACATTGGGATCAATTGTACAGAACGGAAAATTGGCGCTCTGCGCCCCGGCGTTGGTGATCGCATTGAACAAGGTGGATTTCCCGACATTGGGTAATCCGACGATTCCTAATTTCATATATGTTTACCTCACTTCAAAAATCCTTTATTTTCAGGGGTTTGCGGTGTGCCCCATGGTATCTTATACACCAATTTTAAACCGAAGCGGTGGGGGATGATGCTTCAAACCGGGATATGGCACTCAGCAGGGAATCATTCGTGACATGTCCACAGCGATCCATCGTGGTTTGAATACTTGCGTGCCCTAAAAGTTTCTGCAAAGCCTTGGGTTGCATAGACCGTTTGCAGGATTTCACGAGCAAAATTTGTCAGTGGGACGATCATATGTAGTATAGCACATCGGCTATTTCTTTTCAATAGAAAATGGTACAGAAAGCAATTGAAATTTTGAATAAATGTATTTTCAAGAACGGATTGCCTTTTTCGATGTTCTATGCTATAATAGTAGAAAGTTCTACTATTTGGGAGGGCGGCAATGGATTACCAAACACTTAATCTCTTATTTCGCTGTAGCAAAGAGTTCAGCCACGAAAAAATCCGTAAGCAGGAATTAAGCGATACGGAATGTATGATCTGTTCCTATATCTATTCGCACGAAAACTGCTCGCAGGATGATGTTTCGGTGGCGCTGAAAACCGACAAGACGACCGTCGGAAAAGCACTCGCATCGCTTGAAAGCAAAGAATGTGTTGTTCGTACACAGGACGAAGCCGACAAACGGATCAAGCGGTTGTCTCTTACCGACTTAGGACGGAAAAAGGTTACGGAGCTTCTCGATATTCACGATCATTGGCTCCGTGAAATTATGACCTGTCTGTCCCCGGAAGAGCAAAAACAATTTGAAAAAACCTGTAAACGGCTGCTTGCCGCCGCAGAAAAACTGACAAATAACGGAGGGACCCACCAATGAACCACGAAAACAAAGCATCCGCTATTGAATCCTTCAAGACCGATCCTATCCCGAAGATCGTTATCAAAAACAGTATCCCGGCACTCATCGCCATGATGATGGTTATGGTGTACAATCTTGCGGATACGTTCTTTTTAGGACTTACTCATAATGACCTGATGGTCACGGCGGTGTCCTTCGCCACACCGTTGTTTATGATATTTATGTCGCTCGGTACTCTGTTCGGCGTTGGCGGTACATCTGTTATTTCCCGTGCGCTCGGTGAGGGCAAAGCCGAATACGCCAAGAAAGCAAGTTCGTTCTGTATGTGGGCGTGTGTTACCGTCGGCGGCATTATGATGGCTGTCCTTTGGATATTTCTCGACGATGTGACAGTCATGCTCGGTGCAAGTACCGACAGCGTCGGACTGACAAAGGATTATCTTGCCATCGCCATCGGATGCGGCATCTTTTCGATGATCTCCAACTGCTTCTCGTCCATCGTCCGTACCGAGGGCGAAGCAATGAAAGCCATGACAGGAACGCTCATTGGGAATCTGCTCAATATGATCCTCGATCCGATCTTCATTCTCGGCTTCAAATGGGGCGTAGTCGGTGCGGCGGTCGCCACTGTCATCGGCAATGCCGTTGCGGCGGGATATTATATTCTCTATTTCCTCAAAGGAAAATCAACACTTTCCATCAGCCCAAAATATTTCTCAATGAAAGACAAGATCCTCTCCGGCGTCCTGTCTGTCGGCATTTCGGCGTCCCTTGCCAACCTGCTTGTCAGCGTGTCGTCCATCGTTGTCAATTCACAGCTTTCGGAATATGAAGGCGGCGATATGCTCGTTGCGGGCTACGGCGTGACTGCAAAGGTCATTATGATCGTCACCCTCATCGGTATCGGCATCGGCAGCGGCGTTCAGCCGTTTCTCGGCTACTGCTACGGGGCAAAAGAGAAGGAACGGCTTGTCGGCGGCATCCGCTTTTCTGCGCTGTTCGGGCTTGTGTTCTGTGCCCTCATTTCCGCACTCTGCCATATTTTTGCAGAACCTATCGTCAAAGTGTTCCTGACTGATATGACCGCTCTTGAATCGGGTGTGCATTTTACACGCATTCTGATGAGCACCGCGTGGCTTATCGGTGCATTCGCTATCTGTCAGAACACCTTGCAGGCGATCGGCGCCGCGACACCGGCACTGCTTGCTTCCGTTTTCCGTCAGGGCATCATCTTCATTCCCGCCGTTTTTATTATGAAAGCCATCATCGGGGCGGACGGATTGATTTGGGCGCAACCCGTTGCGGATGTTCTGTCGTTAGTGATCGTCATATTGATGCTGTGGCGGAAAATCAGGAAAACGGATTTTGCCAAGCCGGAGAAAGCGACCGCAAATAAGTAAAATTTGTGATTACAAAGAGAAGCTCCACCTTGACAAGAGACCATGCGGCCGCTATAATACTATTAGTGACCAAGTGGTCTCTTCGCCCCGGTTCAAGGGTATAAGATGGGAAAGAGGTAACAGATCATGCTGAAAATTGAACATTTGACAAAAAAATACGGTAACAAAAAAGCGGTAGACGACCTCTGCCTTCACATTTATCCGGGCGAGATCTACGGATTCATCGGACACAACGGTGCCGGCAAAACGACCACACTGAAAAGTGTAGCGGGGATCCTGGCATTTGACGAAGGCATCATCACCGTCAACGGCAATTCCATCAAGGAAAATCCGTTGGAATGCAAGCGGATACTTGCCTACATACCGGACAATCCCGACCTGTATGACTATATGACCGGCATTAAATATTTGAATTTTATTGCCGATATTTTTGAAATACCGCCGGCGGTACGCAAGGAAAAGATCGAAGTCTATGCCGCCGCCTTTGAGCTGACAGATGATCTCACGCAGCCGATTTCCACCTACTCCCACGGAATGATGCAAAAGCTTGCTATCATCGCCGCCTGGATCCACAGTCCGAAACTGATACTGATGGATGAGCCGTTTGTGGGACTTGATCCGAAAGCCGCCCATATTCTCAAAGAGATGATGCACAAGCACTGTGAAAATGGCGGTGCCATCTTCTTCTCCACCCATGTTCTTGAGGTGGCAGAAAAGCTCTGTGACAAAGTCGCCATCATCAAAGGCGGAAAGCTGATCAAATCGGGCACAATGGAAGAGGTCAAGGGCGACGAAAGTCTGGAGGAAGTATTTCTTGAGCTTGGCGAGAGCGAGGCGTGAACCATGCTGAAGGTTTTGATAAAAAAGCAACTGTTGGAACTGTTCCAGACCTATTTCATTGATAAAAAGACCGGAAAAGCACGCACCAAAAAAGGAGTTATCGGATTTTTCATCTTGCTCGGCTTTTTGTTTATCAGTCTCGGCTTGGCATTTTATGCTGTGTCGGGAGGGATCGGCGGAGCGATACTCGGACACGGTTTTAACTGGCTATACTTTGCCTTGATGGGACTGTTGGCAATGGCGCTCGGCGTATTCGGAAGTGTTTTTAACACCTATGCCAGCGTTTATCTGCCAAAGGATAACGAGCTGCTGCTATCCCTTCCGATTCCGGACAGGACACTTCTTCTTTCGAGGCTTGCAGGCGTTTTTTTCACAAGTCTGATGTACAGTGCATGGGTATGGATCCCGGTCATGATCGCTTACTGGATCATCGTGCCCGTGACTATAGGGAATGTGCTGTTCCCGATCCTGATGACGTTCATAATTGCGCTGTTTGTTTCCGTTCTGTCCTGTATTCTCGGCTGGATAGTGGCGCTGATCGCCTTAAAGGCAAAAGGAAAAAGCTTCGTCACACTGTTTCTCAGCCTTGCCGTTTTTGCCCTGTACTATATCGTATATTTTAAGATCATTGGCTCGTTGGGGGCGATCATGAGCCATCTTGACGAAATCGGCAATACCGTAAAATCATGGCTTCACTACACTTATCTGTTGGGCAAAGCCTGTGACGGTGATCTTCTTTCTCTGCTGCTCGTTGTCGGGATCACACTTATTCTTTCCGGGATCTGTTTCTTTGTGTTGTCCAAAACATTTGTAAAGATGTCCTCCGTCAGCGCAAACGGCAGCAAGAAAACAAAAGCTCCCCTCGGCTATGCGCAAAAAACGAAAAGCACCGCTCTCTTGCACCGTGAATACAAGCATTTCACTTCCGTAGCCACCTGGATGCTCAACGGCGGCTTCGGCTTGTTGCTCCTGCCGATCACGGCGGCGGTACTTTTGATCAAAAGCGCGAGCATCCGGGAATTACTTCCGGAGGTCGCCGCAGAGATCCCGGCGCTGTACAAAGCACTTCCCGTTTTATTCACGGCGGCGATTTGTCTGATCCTGTCCACCAATGTGATCTTGCCTGTTTCCGTATCTATGGAGGGAAAAACACTTTGGCAGATCCGCTCGCTTCCGATTGATCCGTGGGCAATTCTTCACGCAAAGGAAACCATGTCCGTACAGTTAAGCATCTACCCCGCCGCCGTCCTTATCTTGGTTTGCGGCACAGTGCTCCGGTTCAGTTGGTGGGAAACCGTGCTCATTGGCATCGCTGTGTGGCTCTACATTCGGATGTTCTCCGCTTTCGGACTGTTCCTGAACCTGAAAATGCCGAATTTCAGTTGGACGAATGTGGCATCTCTTACCAAGCAAAGCATGCCGGTTATCATCAGTCTGTTTGGCGGATGGCTCTTCTGTGCCGCCATAGGCTTCGGCAGTTTCTTCCTCGCCAAGATTGCGGATGTCTGGCTTGTGCTGTGCGCGTACATTCTCCTGTTCCTCGCTTTATATATCGTACTTCACAGATGGCTGAAGAAGAAAGGAACAGCGATCTTCGCTTCACTGTGACTGAAAGAAAGGTGAGAATATAAGAATGTACGATCATTACGAGATGATATTTAAAAGGAAGTCATTTCATCTGTTCCGGGGAGTCGGGGACGAAAGTATCACGCAGGAAGAATTGGCTGAAATCAAAAAAGCATACCGGGAATTTGATCCTCTGTATCCGGAAATCAGAACAGCGATCCGTATCGTTCCGTCAAGCCAAATCAATTTCAAGCGGGATGCCGAATACTGCATCCTCATCTACAGCGAAAAGAAGGATAATTATTTAATGAACGCCGGATATATCGGCGAACAGCTTGATCTTTGGCTTGTCGAGCACAACATAGGCAGTCTGTGGTACGGTCTCGGCAAACCCGATGAGACGACATATGAGGGCTTGGATCATGTCATCATGATCGCCATCCGCAAGGTAAAAGACGAAAAGAAATTCCGGAAAGAGCTGTTGAAGGCAAAGCGCAAGCCACTGTCCGAGATTTGGGCGGGTGATGATTTAGGCGTCGCAAATATCGCCCGGTTTGCGCCGAGCGCCTGCAACTCACAACCGTGGTATGTCGAAAACAAAGACGGGAAATTGACCGTTTTCCGCTACAGCAAGCCGGGCAAGGTCGGGATCATGTCAGCTTCTGCCGCATCCTATTTCAACCGCATTGATATCGGGATCTATCTGTGTATTTTGGAGATGTGTCTCCACAAAAACGGCATTCCTTTCCGGCGGGAACTGTTTGTCGATCACGGCGGAGATGAGGAACTGACAAGGGTCGCGGAATATCAATTACGATATAACTATAGTATGATCGGAAAGGAGAGAGGAATATGGAAACAGTGGCAAGAAAGAAATGGGCATCTGTCTGTGCGGTGATTTTGATGGCAGTTATCCTCACTTCCTGCGCCCCGCATTCCGCTCCCGATACCGACACCTCGACCGCTTCGGCAGTGGGCACTGTCACGGAGCAAAGCGGCGATATCCTTGATAAACTCCGTCAGATCCGATCCGATTGGACACAGCAACAGGTTTTTGACTTGCTCGGTCAGCCCGACCGATACGGTGCGAGAAATGTCGTGGCGGAAATTTTTTATACGGTCGATGAAACAAAAGAAGCCGTCATCGCCTTTTGGAGCGATGGGATCAAAATAACGGTCAACGATCCTGCGACCGGGGAATATACAACAATATTATAACAAATGGGCTGTAAAAAACTTCCGTTTTTTACAGCCCATTTGTTTATTCTGCTGTGCCGTTGTTCCTGCCGCAGCACTTTTTATACTTCAGTCCGCTCCCGCAGGGACAGGGGTCGTTGCGCCCCACTTTCTGTGCCGCCGTTTTCCGCACCGGCTGTTTTTTCTCACTGCGGTCGTCTCCGGCAGAGGTGCCGGTGATCTTTGCCACTTGCTTACGCTCCGGCTCCTGCTGATTACGCAATTGAACCGTCAGTATGGCACGGGCGGTATCCTCACGGATGGCGCTGACCATTTGGTCAAACATCTCAAAGCCCTCGTTGCGGTAGACCACCACCGGATCATACTGCCCGAAGGAACGCAGATGAATGCCCCGGCGCAGTTCATCCATGTTGTCAATATGATCCATCCAATAGCGATCCACGGTATTGAGCAACACCACACGCTCCACTTCCCGCATGATTTCTCCGCCGTATTGCTGTTCCTTCGCATCGTATACCGCCATCGCACGGTCGGTGATCAGCGATATGATGTCTTCCCGCTCGGCATCCTCCAACTGCTGAGGTGTGTATTGCAGATCATCCGCCGAGAGCAGCCAGCCGCCGTAGTAATTTCGCAAACCATCCATATTCCAGTTGAGATGGTCTTCGTTGTCTGCCGTGTACTGCTCCACGTTGGTGCGAATGGAGTCCTCTACCATCTTCACCACGCTGTCATGCACATTGCCGTCTGCCAGCACCGTATCCCGTTGACCGTAGATGACCTCCCGCTGTTTGTTCATCACATCGTCGTATTTCAGCACATCCCGGCGCACGCCGAAATTACGTTCCTCCACCCGGCGCTGTGATCCCTCAATGGCATTGGACAGAAGCCCGTTCTCGATCGGTGTATCCTCGTCAATGCGCAAAGTGTCCAT
>JAZLKY010000014.1:0-1294 GCA_045597885.1 Acutalibacteraceae bacterium
GTTCTTCCGCTTTTCTGATCGCTCCGGTCATGCCCTCTTTGCCGTCGGTCAGCACCAGCTCAGCACCGTATGCCTTGATCAGCATCCGCCGTTCTGCCGACATGGTATCCGGCATGACGACGATCAGTCGGTATCCTTTTGCCGCCGCTACTGCCGCCAAACCGATTCCGGTGTTGCCGGAGGTCGGCTCAATGATCACCGAACCGGGGCGCAATGTCCCGTCGGCTTCGGCACGGGCGATCATGGAACGGGCTACCCGGTCTTTGGATGAACCGGCGGGGTTGAGGTATTCTAACTTGGCAAGCAGACGGGCGTGCAAGCCAAACTGTTCTTCGATATGTGTCAGTTCGAGCAGGGGGGTGTTGCCGATCAACTGCTCGGCAGAGGTGTAGATGTTGGACACAAATGACATCCTTTCTTCATGTTCTTGCTTTATCGCTTTTTTTATTTTATCACCGTTTTCGAAAAAACGCAATCAAAAACGGAATCGTTTTGTTTTTGTATCGTTTTTGCACCGAAATACCGGAGATAAGTGATCTACGGAAAAATCAAATCAGATATCGGCGACATATTGAGAAAACTGTGCGAGTGGATTTGTAGACCCGTTTACGGGTGAGCCGGTACACCATAACAAAAAGTAACCAAGTGCATTTGCCGGTGGTCATGATTGCTTTGGTCAAATGAAACGAAGCACATCTGCTGGGGTGCGGGCAAGATCGACTGCCCCGCACTGCCGCAGGAACGCCTCGTCCCGGAATCCCCACAGGGCGCTGACACAGGGCAGTCCCGCATTCTTTGCCGTGGCATTTTCCACATCGCTGTCCGCGACATAGAGGGTGGTCTGCGGCTCGGCGTTCAACCGCCGCATCGCCTCGAATGTGCCATCGGGTGCGGGTTTGACGGGGCGGGGCGGACAGTCACCGACCGCCGTTTCTACCGTATCGGCAAAAAAACGGCGGCGCAGGGCATCTGCCGCCCCTTCTAATTTGTTGGATACGATTGCCATGCGGATACCTTTTTCCCGCAGTGCGGTCAGCGTTTCCGGGATGCCGGGGTAGGGATGTGTCTTGACGGAGATATGCCCCTCATAGTAGGTCTTGAAATCGGCAAAAACCTTTTGCAATGTTGCGGGCGAAACATCGGCGGGCAGGGAACGCTCGATGAGTTTGCGTACCCCGTTGCCGACGAACTGTCGGATCTCGTCCAATGAGCGGGTGGGCAGACCGCCATGTCCGAGTACATGGTTGGTGGCATCCGCCAGATCTTCCAGTGTATCGAGCAGGGTGCCGTCCAG
>JAZLKY010000015.1:0-7741 GCA_045597885.1 Acutalibacteraceae bacterium
TGGATCCCTCTGTCGCAACGGTCGATGCATCCGGGGCGGTCACAGGGATCAAATCCGGAAAAACAGCGGTCATTGCCGTGATCGACGGCTTCACCTATCGGATCGATATAACGGTTTCACTTGCCGGGAGCGGAACAAAAACCGATCCGTATCTGATAACCTCTGCTTCTCAATTCGTCGATTTGCAAAATGATATGAAAAAGGGAGAAACATTCAGCAATACATATTTTAAACTTACGGCTGATATTGATCTCAATGACTGTCCCGGATATTCTCCCATGACCGAGGCCTCATCCGCTACCTTTGCCGGATTTTTTGACGGATGCGGTCATACGGTCAAAGCGGTCACGCAGGCAAGCAGTTCTGATTTTGCCGTCCCGTATTTTTATCATCTGACCGGAACGGTCATCAACACCGGGTTCGACTGTCATATGGGCGGCAGTGTCATGTCATCCTATATCGTTGCCCGTGACATGAACGGCGGCAAGTGTGTCAACTGTTTTGTGACCGGATCCATCGTTGCCAATACTGTCAAAACGTCCGTTGTATGCGGCACATCGTCCAATGTGGTATTACAGAATATGTTTATCAATGTTTCGCTGTCCGGCACAACACCGGGAAAAGATTCCGGCATCACCGCAAAGGGGAGCGGCAAGGTCGGCGGTGTATACTATATCGCAAACGGCTGTACCGCCCAGTTCGGAGAAACCAAGGTCACGACCGGATCGGGTGTCGCTCAACTGCTCAATGCAAACCGTTCGACGGCGGCATCCAATGCCGGGATCGACAGTTCTCTCCTGTGCAGTTGGCAGGAAAAGAACGGACTGCCTGTTCTTGTCACTAAATAACTAAATAAAAGCAACCCGCTGAAAAATTTCTTTTCAGCGGGTTACTTCTTCTCGTTCAACAAATACAGATTCAAATATTGAAGCAATGCCTGTTTTTCATTCGGGCATTTTCCGTCCATAACGGCATCCAATAATGCTTGCAGTTGTTCGCCGACCATTGTCCCGGCGGGAATACCGTGCCGGATGAGGTCATCCCCGTTCACCTGTAATGTTTTGAGCGAATAGCACGGAGAAGCGGCAAGCAGTTCTTCCAGCCGTTTGATCTGCCGTTGCAGTAAAGGAATGCGTTCATCGGGATTTTTACCCATCGCATCAGCCAACTCCACCCGAAGCAACAGCCGGGTATGTTCCTCTCCGAATCGGTTGAGCCAACGCAATAAAGCTGTATCATCGGCGGGAATGTCATCGTCATGATGTAAGATCAGTTCGGTGACCGTTTGTACCGTTTTATTATCCATCCGCAAACGCCGCATGGCAGTCTGTGCTAATGATGCACTGGCGGCGGGATGCCCTTTGAAGTGATCCACCCCGTTTTGATCCCGTACATGGCAGGCAGGTTTGCCGCAGTCATGCAAAAGCATGGCAAAACGAACGGAGAACAGGGCAGGGGAATGTATGACCGTTTCGACCGTATGCTCATATACCGTCAAATAATGAAACGGACATTTCTGCTCCTGCGTAAGGGAAGGTGTCAGTTCCGGCAAAATGGCGGTGATCACCTGCGGAAATCGTAACAGCACTTCTTTGCAGTTTTGTCCGCACAGCACTTTTTTCAGTTCTGCGGGGATGCGTTCGGGAGAAGTGCCGCTAAGAAGCGGAGCAAAAGAGCATAGCGTTTTGGCAGTGGCCTTTTCTATTGAAAATCCCAGCACGGATGAAAAACGCAACGCCCGCAAAATACGCAGTGCATCCTCCGTCAGTCGTTTTTGCGGATCACCGACACAGACGATCTGTTTTTTTTCTAAATCTGCCATGCCGGAGAACGGATCAACGATTCCCTCGTCGGGGTGATATGCCATCGCATTGACTGTAAAATCACGGCGGAGCAGATCGTCACGCAAACTGCGTGTAAATGACACGGAATCGGGATGGCGGTTATCCGAATAATTGCCGTCGACACGATAGGTCGTGATCTCCAGTGGCATATTGTTGATAAGAACGGTAACTGTTCCGTGTGCGAGACCGATAGGCAGCAGTTTTTCGTTCGAAAAAACCTGCATAATCTGTTCCGGCAGTGCTGATGTGGTGATATCCCAGTCAGCAGGATCATTTCCAAGCAGACTGTCCCTGACACATCCGCCGACGGCATAAGCTTCATAACCGGCACAGTTCAAGCGATCAATCGCTTTTTCCACCGCAACCGGCAAAATGATTTTCACCGAAGAGCCTCCTTTTGACCGTCCGTCAATTATACCGATTGATCAAGGAATGCGGCACCGATGAGTCCGGCATCATTACCCAAAGCGGCAGTGACCAATTTGGTTTGACGGTTAGAAAAACGGCTGTACCGCTCTCTTTCAATATATTTCATCAAGGGCTTGATCAGACGGTCGCCCTCTTTGCAGATGCCGCCGCCTATACAAATGATTTCAGGCTGGAAGATATTGATCATATTCGTCAAGCCGCAAGCAATATAGTCAATATAACGATCAACTACCTCGGTGGAAACAGCATCACTCATTCGCATTCCGTCAAAAGCCGTTTTCCCGTCCACATCATCCAATGACGATACGACCTTCCACATAGCGGAATCCGGATGTGCCTTCATAGCACAGCGTGTCTGACGGATAAGAGCGGTAGCGGAAGCATAGGCTTCCCAGCACCCATTTCTGCCACAGGAACAGGGCTCGCCGTCTTTTACGATCACGGTGTGACCGAGTTCCGCTCCAGCAAAATTGAATCCGGTATAGATCTTACCGCTGTCGATGATACCGCCGCCAACACCGGTACCAAGCGTAATACACACACAACTGGCAGATCCTCTCCCGGCACCGGCGATATACTCACCGAAAGCGGCAGCATTGGCATCATTTTCGATCCCAACGGGTTTACCGTCAAGGCGCTTTTTCATCTCATCTACCATCGGGACATTTTCAAAACCGAGGTTGTTGGCATATTCCACGACGCCGGTATCCTTATTACAGGTGCCGGGACTACCGATCCCGACAAATCCGATCTGATCCAGTGTCAGACCAGCCTTTTCCACGGCTTTGCGGGTGAGCAAAGCCATATCATCCATGATCGCCGCCGCAGAGCGGGGAAGAGAAGCCGGGCATTTTTCGGATGCCACGATATGATACTCCTCGTCAATTACAGCCGCAACAATATTGGTTCCGCCTAAATCAATACCCACACGATACATTTTTTCGTCTCCTTTTTTATTTAATCGTTGTATAAAGGACGGTTGTTTCGCCTTCAATGGTAGCAGAACAACCGGCAGGGACAAATAAACTGTCTCCCTTGCTAAAAGAATATTCTTCCGACCCAAAACGAATGACACCGCCGCCGGTAAGGAAAAGAGCAGATGTAAAGGTGTCTGGCTTGCCAATCAGCTTTTTTGTATCGGCTGACAGTATCCATTCCTGTGTTTCGAAATAAGGACAATCCGCCAGCATCCGTTCGCCCGACCCGTGCGCTTGATTGTCAATATCTTTCTCGGTCTCGGACGGGATCAACCGGGTGACTTCTAATGCCTGCTGAATATGTAACTGTCTCGGCTTGCCGTCTGCTCCCAACCGTCCGTAATCGGAGACCCGATAAGTTGTAGCAGAATTCTGCTGAACTTCAGCGATCAGTATACCGGCACCGATAGCGTGCAATGTTCCGGCTGGAATAAAGAAGACATCTCCTTTTTTTACCGGGACGAAACGGCAGACATCTGTCAGAGTACCATCCTCGATATGAGAGTGAAATTCTTCCCTTGTCATCTCTTTGTTGACACCGAAGATCAACTGCGCTCCCGGTTCGCTGTCAAGAACATACCACATCTCGGTTTTTGCCTGTGCATCGGAATGCGTCAATGTATATGATTCATCCGGGTGTACCTGAATGGAAAGACGGTCGCAGGCATCAATCAGTTTGATCAGTATCGGAAAAGGCTCATCTTCGGAGAGATCCGTCTTCCACGAACGAGCCCCCCATTCATCCAACACATCAGCCAATGTTCTCCCGGCTTCTTTCCCGTTTTTGACCACGCAGGGACCATCCGGGTGGCAGGACAAAACCCATGCTTCAGCAACCTTGGGCAAATCGGTACTGTACCCGTATTCGCAGGGAAGCCGATGACCGCCCCACAGATAATCCTTAAGCGTGGGGGATAGCAGTAAAGGATGCATAGTCACCTCTCCATACTCACAATGATTTAACCAATTCTTTTAAATAAATGGCAAAATCGTCTTTTAATTCGGGATGATTCAACGCCACCTCACAGTTTGCTTGCAAAATACCCAGTTTATTACCCATATCGTAGCGCTTCCCGGTGAAGTCAACACCGATCATCTTTCCGTCCAACGCCTGTTTACGCATCGCATCCGTCAACTGTATTTCTCCGCCGACACCCGGTGCAGTATTATCCAAAACATCGAAAATATCCGGAGTCAATACGCACCTGCCCAGTACAGAGTAGAGGGACTTAACTTGTTCGGGACGGGGTTTTTCGATCATATCGGATACCGTAAACAGCCGTTCCCGGATCGGCTCAACCGCTAGCGAGCAATAACGCAAAACCTGCTCAGATGAAACCTTTTTGATGCCGACAACCGACTTGCCGAATTCCTCATACGCCCGGCAAAGCTGGCCGCAAGCCGGATCTTCACCGATGATCACATCATCACCGTAAAGGACCGCAAACGGATCATTCCCAACAAAAGCACGGGCGCAGGAAACAGCATGTCCCAGCCCCTTCGTTTCTCTCTGTCGGATAAAATGAATGTTGGCAAGACGGGACAATTCCTGAACCTGCTTGAGGGCAGCCGTCTTTCCGCCTTCTTCCAATCGCTCTTCCAATTCAATGCTGTGATCAAAGTGGTCTTCGATGATCCCCTTGCCGCGATTAGTGATGATCAGAATATCTTCGATACCGGCAGCAACAGCCTCTTCCACAATATACTGTATGGCAGGCTTGTCCACAATGTTAAGCATCTCTTTGGGCAGAGATTTGGATGCAGGAAGTACCCGTGTTCCCAAACCGGCGGCAGGAATAACGGCTTTTTTGACCTTTGCATTCAAAATAACCACTCCGTTCATATATCAATATATTTTACAAGAAGAAAATAATCAACTCCATAAGCACATAATAGGCGATCCCCCCGATAACCGTTACGCCGAAAGAAGTACCTCCAAAAGCCGAAAGCTCGGAAGCGGAAATATCCGGCGTAGTCTCTTTAGCTCTGCTGATAATGTTGACACAGTGCTGTTTGTATATTCGATTGCCGAAAAAGCCAACAATCAAACGGATCATAAGCATTATAACAGAAAAAATATAGAAAGACAAGAAGAAAAACAAATTTGAACGATCAGACAGCATCTTCTCAATCTCGAAAAACTGCTCATAGGTTTCCAAGCCCAAATGATTAGCCACTATCGTGGTCAGTATCGTCTGAAATCCCTGCAACAGGAGAAGTAAGGTGCCACCGAAATACATTTTACGGTACAGCATCCAATAGGGCGAGAACAGCAGCGCCATCCAGTTGAATCCGCCGCCATGCCCCTGACTGATCCTCTTAAAGCGGGGGAGATAGTATTGCTCTGCCCGATTCCCGACTACGGACGAAAGCTCCGATACAGCCACACCGTCAATTTTTTCCGTGCTGTACCGGGATGACGAATTGTAATCAGAACGAAACGGCTGATATTCACTGTAGACCTTACCGGCAGAAGTGCTTGACCAATCAGTTGAAGAAAGTGCTTTGCCGCAATGGCGGCAGTATTCGGAATATTCTGGATTTTTGGTCCCGCACTGCGGACAGATCTTAGCGTTGGATGACGAGCGTTTTTCCCCGTCAGCCGGATCATTCTGGAGATTGTCACGCTTCCATTGTTCCGACGTGCCATGAAGATGTGAGAGATGGCAATGTCCTTCCTGCACCCAGCAAGCCCTGTGATGCGGCAAACCGCAATCAGGACAGGTCACTATATCATCATTCGGTGTAAAAAGATGATTGCACACCGGGCAACGATATCCTTCATAAAAAAACAAAACAGACCATCTCCTTGTTCCATAAACAAATACATTCTTATGGGGCTATTATAGCCGTGTTCGAATCATTGGGCAAGATATGCCCGATGAAATTAAAAAAAAATTAATATTTGTACCGATAGTCGGATGAAGAGAAGCAAAACAGAACTAAAAGCCGCAGTTTTTCCTTGCTATTTTTTTGCTTTTGGTGTATAATAATACCAGATTTATTCTGGGAGAGGATGACTGAAAATATGAGCAAAGCATCCGCTTTTTTTTCATCGGTACAAAACAAAAAGGTGATCATCTGCGGGATCGGTCACAATAACATTCCGGTCATCCGCCAGTTTTTAGAAGCGGGTGCCAAAGTTATAGCCTGCGACAAACGGGCGGAGGCACAGTTGGGAGAGGAAGCACTGTCTTTGCGTGATGTCGGGGCAGAGTTTCGTCTCGGTGAAGGATATTTGGACGATCTTGACTGTGATTTGATTTTGCGGACACCCGGCATGAAGCCGTATCTGCCCGCCTTCAATGAGGCGAGAGCAAGAGGCATTACCGTCACTTCGGAAATGGAGTTGTTTTTTGAACTTTGTGAAGCACCGATCTATGCAGTCACGGGCTCGGACGGTAAAACAACGACAACGACCGTGATCGCCGGCTTATTGGATTCTGCGGGTATCAAAACGTTTGTAGGCGGCAACATCGGCCGTGCGTTACTGCCATATGTGAATGAGATCCGCCCACAGGATGCGGCAGTGGTAGAGCTGTCCAGTTTCCAGTTGACGATGATGGACCGCTCTCCTCATATTGCGGTAGTGACCAATGTTTCGCCAAACCACTTGGACTGGCACACCGATATGCAGGAATATATTGATGCCAAAAAAAATCTTGTTCTGTACCAGCATCAGCAGGATCGGGCGATCCTCAACGCCGACAATGCCATTACTGCCGGATTTGCCGCCGGTTTGCCCGGATCGGTGTGGGAGTTTTCCAGACTTCACCCGGTGAAACAGGGATGCTGGCTTAACAGCAGGCGGGAGATCGTTGTCAGTGAAAATAGCGGAGATACGGTAGTCATGTCTGCTGCAGATATCCGCATCCCCGTTGAACATAATATTGAAAACTACATGGCGGCGATTGCGGCTGTTTGGGGCTCTGTCAATGTCGAAAATATACGGCGTTTTGCCACCGCTTTCAGTGGAGTAGAGCATCGCTGTGAACTGGTGAGGGAGCGTAACGGTGTCCGTTGGTACAATGATTCGATCGGTTCCAGCCCTTCCCGTACCGTGGCGGGACTCAAAGCATTTGACCGTAAAGTCATTCTGATCGCCGGGGGGTATGACAAGCATATTCCCTACGATCCGTTGGGCGAGATCGCCCCGAAGACGGTCAAAGCCGCCGTTCTGCTCGGTGCAACCGCCGATGCGATCGAAAATGCCATCCGAGAACATTCCGATCTGCCGATCATTCGGGTAAAAGATATGGCAGAGGCGGTCGACCGGGCAGACCGTATTGCCGGTGAGGGGGATATCGTGTTTATGTCTCCTGCCAGTGCCAGTTTTGATATGTATCCGAACTTTGAAGTCCGTGGTAATCATTTCAAATCCCTGGTCGATCAATTACCGTAAAGAAAGGATCTTTCTGCAATGTCAATCAAACAAATGGATCATCTCCCCGCACTGTGCTATGCCGCCGGCGTGGGCGGGCAGGAAGATAT
>JAZLKY010000016.1:0-4010 GCA_045597885.1 Acutalibacteraceae bacterium
ACCATAGACTGGTTCAAATAACGGAGGAAGATCAAATGCGGGATTTATTTTCTCTTGACGGAAAAAATGTCATCCTCACCGGCGGGTGCGGCAACCTGGGACGGGTGATGGCGGAGCATCTGCTTGATTACGGCGCCAATCTATTCATTGTCGATGTCATCGACACCCCTATCCCCGGATTGGAAGGCAGTATCCACTATCTGAAATGCGATCTGTCCGATACGGCTTCTATCCGCACGATGTTTGAAACGGTGGAAAAGATCGGCGGCAGTGTGGATGTGCTGATCAACAATGCCGCCTACGGCGGCGGTGCGGGCGGCAAAAAAATGACCAAGACGCGGATGGAAGATTTTGATGATGAAACATGGGCGTACGGCTTGGACGGTACTGTCGGTGTCACCTTCCGTTGTATCCGTGAGTCTCTCCCCTTCTTCCGGAAAAATAAAAACGGATCCATCGTCAATATTGCTTCCATGTACGGGCTGGTAGCACCGGATCACTCCATTTACGGCGATACCGGCAACAACAGCCCCGTAACATACGGGGCTGGCAAAGCAGGTGTCGTACAGTTGACCAAATACACCGCCTCATATGTGGCAAAGGACGGTATCCGTGTCAACAGCATCACCCCAGGTCCGTTCCCGAAGGTGTCTGCCACCGATCCCACCCTGCTGAAGATCCTGCAAGGCAAGACCATGCTCGGCAGAACAGGTGACCCTCATGAATTGGCGGGCGCACTGCTTCTGCTGTGTTCGGATGCTTCTGCTTTTATGACAGGAGCTAATATCGTTGTTGACGGCGGTTGGACAGCTTGGTAAAGACAGAAAGGGAGTAAAATGCCATGAATATGCGTAGAAGTAAAACACTGGAACTGTTGCGGGCAGGCAAGACGGTTTTTTCGGTCAAGTGCAATACGGCAGATCCTCGTGTTGTCGAAATTGCCGCCATGTTCGGTACACCCTGCATTTGGGTGGATACGGAACACACCGCCAATGACTATTTTAACACCGAAAAACAGATCTACGCCGCCAAAGCCTATGACACGGATGTTCTTGTCCGAGTTCCACGGGGCTGTTACAGTGACTATATCCGTCCGTTGGAATTGGATGCTTCCGGTATTATGGTGCCGCACATTATGTCTGCAGAAGATGCAAAAGATGTGGTGCGGATGACTCGTTTTCATCCTCTTGGCAGACGGCCGGTAGACGGTGGCAATGCAGACGGCAAATATGCTATGATCGAAACGACGGAATATAACCGGCAAGCCAATGAACAGCGCTTCCTGGTATTGCAGATCGAGGATCCCGAAGCAATGGAATGCATTGATGAGATCGCCGCTGTTCCGGGATTCGATATGCTGTTCTTCGGACCTGCAGACTATTCTCACAGCATCGGACACGCCGGTGAAATGGATCACCCCGCCGTACAGGAGGGCTTTCGCAAGGTTGCGGAAGCTGCAAAAAAGCACGGTAAATTTGCCGGAACAGTCGGCGGCATGGGAAATGCCGCCGAAAGGGTGGCAATGGGCTATCAGTTTTTAAACATCGGTGCTGATGTTTTGGCATTGGATCAGTATTTCAAAGAGATCGCCGACTTTGCCGCCGGATTCACCGCAAAATAAGGAGGAGAACAGAATGCCGCAGCTCGATATGCCGATCAAAGAATTGGAAGTCTACCGGGGAATCAGTCCCAAGCCGGCAGACTTTGATGCGTATTGGGAAAGAGCCTTGAAAGAAATGAGGGAAACAGCACCGAACCCGGAGGAAATGCCTTCCGATTTTCAACTTCCGGAGGTTTCCTGCTCGGAATTATTCTTCACGGGTGTCGGCGGTGCAAGGATCCATGTCAAGCATCTGCATCCCCGGAATAAGGAAAAAGCACCCGCCGTACTGTTCTTTCACGGATACGGCGACAGCTCCGGTAATTGGTTCGGACTGCTTCCGTATGTAGCGGCAGGGTTCGGTGTTTTTGCGATGGACTGCCGTGGTCAGGGGATGCTGTCCACCGATCCGGGAGGCGTTTGCGGAAACACACTAAACGGTCATCTGATTCGCGGATTGGAAGAAACAAATCCGGACAAGCTGATGTATCGGCAGTTGTTTTTGGATGCGGCTGAATTGGCAAGTCTCGTATTTGATCGCCCGGAGGTGGATACTGACAGCGTATTTGCCACCGGAGGTTCTCAGGGGGGCGCTTTATCGCTCGTATGCGCCGCACTGGAAGCCCGTATTCGCAAGGTGGCGGTGCAAAATCCGTTTCTCTGTGATTTCAAACGGGTTTGGGAGTTGGATCGGACAGAGACATCCTACGCAGAATTAAAGCAGTTTTTTCGGGATAAAGACCCGATGCATTTAAAGCACGAGATCGTATTTGAAAAACTGGGCTATATCGACGTACAGAACTTTGCCGATCGGATCCGGGCAAAAGTGCTCATGGGAACGGGGCTAATGGACATGACGACACCCGCATCCGCTCAATATGCGGTGTATAATAAAATCCAATCGCCTAAACGGCATTTGATTTATCCGGATTACGGTCATGAAACATTGGCAAATCTCAACGATGAGATCCTGCAGTTTTTTGTGCAGCCGTAAAAGACACACCGTCAGCCTTACCGAACATTTTTCTATTCTCTAACAAGGGGATGTTAAAAATGTACGGATCGCAAAAAGGCAGAGAAAGCAAAGATAAACCGTACAAAAGGCGCATTAAGACAAATTTTTCGGTTTCTTTTGGCTTTTCTTAAAAAAATAGGTAAAAAGATTGCCTTTTTGCTATAGCCGAAGGGAGTCGAACCCCGGTCGGGTTTTGATGTGAAATCGAACGCTCGCCTGCGTTAGTGACCACGACCATACGACAGTATGCCCGTCGTCACTGCCTTGCCGAATCGCCCGATTACATCATCAAAAACTGCAAGGCACCGTCCGGCAAAGGATTTTCGGATGATTTTGTCGGTTTTGGATGCAGGAATGCTGACGCATTCCAAAGAGAAAACCGGCAAAAGCGCCGAATAAGCCACAGCCGACGGCGATCGAGTTCGGCTTCCTTCGGCTATAACGGCACATACAGAAACCGTCCGATCAGTCCGATCACAGGGATGAGCAGGATATACCAGGAAGACTCGGACAGATTCACAGCATATATATCCATCACGAACACCGTCATCCACAGAGTGATGTTTTCCTTCATCACCCCGTGCAGTACCGCCGGAAAACACAGGATAAGCAGTTTCTTATCTTTAAACAATGAAAAGAATGCTGTCTTTTCTTGCTTTTTGCTTGATGCCGGTATCTCCTTAAAACATTGCCGGCGGCAACTGAGGTGACCATCAGTGCATTTTTCCGTTTGGCTGTTACCGGGTCATATATGCCGGAAATCACACATAAAACCGAACTCCACAACATGGATTGAGATAAAGGCATTTGCCGCCCAAAAAATCACCAGTGAGGGGAACGGCGGAAAGATCGAAAAGCAGAAATTGCTGACCGATACCAACAGAAGACCTACTGTGAGCATCAAATTTTATTATTGGCACGTATCATATATCATAGTGTTAACTCCTTATATCCAAAACGCCGGCATCGAGCATTGACTGAGCCGCCTACAGCACACCGGTTCGTCCACTGAAATAATTAAGTCCACCCTGCATATAAGCCGCATACGGTTCCCGCAGAGGAGCATCTGCTGATAATTCGATGGATGCGCCCATGGTAAAAGCACCTGCCGCCATGATCACCTGACTAGTATAACCGGGCATATCCCATGGTTCGGGCACAACAAATGAATCGACAGGCGCTCCCTTTTGCATTCCACGACAGAAAGCAATGAGTGCTTCGGGTTTGCGTAAGAGAACTGTTTGGATGATATCCCCCCGTTGCTCATCCGGCTTCGGCGAAACCGTATATCCAAGCATCTGAAAAAGGGAAGCGGCGAAAACAGCGGTTTTCATTGCTTCTCCAACCACATGAGGTGATTGGAAAAGCCCCATATAAAGCGAACGGTTGTGACCT
>JAZLKY010000017.1:0-2388 GCA_045597885.1 Acutalibacteraceae bacterium
GGAATGGGTGTCGGCTCACAGTCGAGGATAGACTGCAGTTGTTGATTGAGGAACGGGATGTCCACCCGATCCGGGGCTTCAAGATCAAGCGCTCCTTCCGCCAACTGCTTCTTTTCCTCCGGTGTCAGAGGCATGAAATAATCATCCAGAGACAACGTATGGGTCTCGATTCCCCACCTGTCCAGAATAGATTCAATGATTTGCGCCGACGTCGTCTTACCCGATCCGGACGGACCGGACAGCAAGATGATCGGCCGTTCCTGCCGATGATCCCGGATGGTAGCGGCAACCTGCTCCAGACGCTGTCTGAATGTACTGTCCGCCTCCCGGATCAGCGCACCGGCATCCCGGCGTACCGCCTCGTTGACCGCCCCGATGCTGATCGTACTGACATTGTTCATCAATAGCCTCAGTCCTTTCGTTCTCCTATTATTTCCGGAATGCCCGGCGCACGGTATGTCTGCCCGCTCTCTCATTCCCACCGATCGCACAGGCTGTTGATCTGATCGGTCAGCTTTGCCATTTCTTTGTTGGAAATGCCCCGGTTTTTTTCGATCACCCGAAGCAGGCGGCTCCCCGCCTCCTGCAAACGGCGGAACACCCCGGCGGCACGGGCGGCGGACGGATTTGCAGCCCTGCTGATACGCTCCCGGTTGCCGGGATCAAGGCAAATGTTCCGACTCAGATCATACACACTGCCGTTATACGGTGCGACAGCATCAACACCGAGTTCTTCCCGCAAGTGTGCCGCAAAGCTATCACAGACAGTATCATTTCCGTGATTGACAAACACCTGATGCGGTGTGTCGGGCAGGGAACGAAGCCAATCGGTAAGCATCTGCCGATCGGCGTGACCACTGATCCCCTCCAACGTTTCGATCTGCGCCGCCACCCGCACTTCTTCTCCGAACAGTTTCACCGCCGGCGCACCTTCTATGATCTTCCGCCCCAGCGTCCCCTCGGACTGATAGCCGACAAACAAGACCGTACTTTCCTGCCGCCACAGATTATGCTTCAGATGATGACGGATGCGTCCAGCCTCACACATACCCGATGCGGACAGGATCACTTTCGGTGTCTTGTCGGCGTTGATCCGGCGGCTTTCATCGGCGGTGACTGCCAGTTGCAGATCCGGCATCCGGATGGGATCAATCCCCTGCGCCCGCAGAGAGAGCGTCTCCTCATCGTAAAAAGAATCCAATCCCTCTGCATAGATGCCGGTCGCTTCCACCGCCAGTGGGCTGTCCACCCATACCGGGAAGTGCGGGTGTCCCGGTACCAGACCTTCCGCCTTGATCTGGCGGAGCAGGTACAGCAGTTCCTGTGTGCGTCCCACCGCAAAGCAGGGGATCACCACATTGCCACCCCGATCAAATGTCCGTTGCAGCACCCGGCTGAGATGCCCGATATAGTCCGGGCGTTCCCCGTGCAGACGGTCACCGTAGGTGGATTCGATCACCACAGCATCCGCTGCCGGCGGTGTCTGCGGATCCCGTATCAGTGGACGGTCCACATTCCCGACATCACCGGAAAACAGCACGGTCTCCCGGTTGCCGTCCTCCTGTGCCGTGATTAGGATAGACGCTGAGCCAAGCAGATGCCCGGCATCGGTAAAGCGGATACTCACCCCTTCAAACAACGGGATATCCGTCCCGTACTCACAGGGGTGCATCTGTGCCACCGTTTGCAGAGCATCATCGGCAGTATACAGTGGTTCATATATTTCGCCGCCGCCCCGCTTGGCTTTTCGATTGCGCCATTCGGCTTCAAATTCCTGGATATGCGCCGAATCCAGCAACATAATCTTACACAGCGATGCAGTCGCCCCGGTGGTGTAAATCGTCCCGCCGAACCCATTCTTGACCAACAACGGCAGCTTCCCCGCATGGTCGATGTGCGCATGCGTCAAAAGCACCGCCTCCACCTCACCGGGCGAAAGAGGCAGATCCCCGTTCTCATACAGATCCGCCCCCTGTTCCATACCGCAATCAACCAGTATCCGGTGTCCTGACACCTCCACCAGCGTACAGGAGCCGGTCACCTCATGTGCCGCTCCGAGAAAATGCAGTTTCATTTTCATCACCATTCTTCCTGATGTATATTATATACGATCACCCGTAGTAAAACATGAACAACCTGTAAACTGTACAGGCGACAGCGCTCATACTCTGACGGAAAAACCACATTTCCCTTTTTCTTCCCGCCCCGCCGGGGGGATCGGGGACACCAATTTGCCAAAATGATAAAAAACCGCACACAGCCAAAATGATAAAAAACCGCACACCTCTCTTGACAAACCGCAACGATTATGATACTGTATGGTACGAAAGCGGTGACGGAGATACGGTCACACAGCCACGCTCCTTCAGCGAGCCGGGGACGGTGCAA
>JAZLKY010000018.1:0-6891 GCA_045597885.1 Acutalibacteraceae bacterium
ATTCTGCACGGTGGACGGCTCTACTCCCGTGATGTTGCACACTTGAGAGAGCGACAGCCCGTCAGTCATGCGGATCAGCGGCCGAAATACCGAAAAATGTCCGTCGCCGTTGCCGCCGTAGGGGACGGTCGTTCCGGGAATCAGTCGCTGTGAATTTTCCCACATTTCCTCACCTCCTAACGTGGTGATTTGATTGTACCACAAGTTCAACTGACTGTCAATAGGGTTCAAAAGATTTTTTTAGATTTTTTTATTTTTCCCAAAAACAAAGGGGAAATTCCCTTCAGTTTTATTGGGGAAAAAGTAGGGGGGTGAAAATTAATGTAAAAAACGTCAGTAAAATTCACCTTGTCATATTACACAAATTGCTGTAAACTAAAATTAATCTTAATTTTGGAGGTTAAAAATTATGGCAAAGTTCAAGAAACCCGAAGGCATTTTTATTCCCATGGTTACTTCTTTCAACGCTTCTGACGAGTCTGTTAACGTCAACGGCGTCAAGGAAGTTGCGAATTTCCTGGTAGAGAACGGCGTGGATGGCTTGATCCCCTCCGGCTCCAGTGGTGAATTGGTTGCTATGACCAACGAGGAGACCATGCTGGTCAACCGTACTGTCGTAGAGACTGTTGCCGGTCGTGCGAAGGTTTTTGCTTCCACCGGTGCATACCGTACCTGCGACGTTATCAAAATGTCCAAGGATGCCGAGGCTGCCGGCGCTGACGGTGTTATGATCGTCACTCCGTGGTACATGGCTCCCAACATGGCTGAAGTGTATGAGCACTACAAAGCCATCCGTAAAGAGATCAACATTCCGATCATGGTTTATCACAACCCCTATTACAGCACCTGCCAGATGAGCATGGAGTTCATCGCCAAGTTGTACAATGACGGTCTGATTGATGCTGTTAAAGAGCGTCAGGCTGATGTTTACAACCAGCAGGTTCTGCGTTATTTGACCGATGATGACTTCGGCTGCTTCTACGGCTATGATGTCTGCCCGGTCGAGTGCGTTTCCACTTGGGCTGACGGTTGGGTTTGCGGCACCGGTAACCTGTTCCCGAAGGAGAACAAGACCGTGTTCGATCTCGCCAAGGCTCGCAAGATGGAAGAGGCTATGAAGTATCACTTCGAGAAGATCCGTCCGTATCTGCCTCTGTTCACCGAGCCCACCGCAGACGGTCTGCCCTGCCCGTGGCTGTCCGTGATCAAGGAAGGCTTGAAGATGCGTGGCGTGGATGCCGGTGTTGCCCGTAAGCCCGTCATGGGTCTGCCGGATGACATGAAGAAGAAAGTCGAAGCCACTCTGAAGGCTTTCGGCCACATCTGATCGCATCCTGAATAAACGTCCTTTTTGGATGACCGAGGGGGTACAGTGGGAACGCTGTACCCCCTTTTGAAGTAAAAAAAGCGGCAATCTTCATTTTTAGGTTGATTTTATGGAAAGATAGGGATATAATGTTGCATTAGAGAGAACGACCCGCCTGGGCGGGAGCGGCTTTTGAGAGGATTATCTGATGCTGTATATTCTGACGAATCTCCAAAAGGGAGATAACCAGTGGACCTACGGTGTGATTGATGCGGTAAAAAGAGAATTTAACCGACGGCGGTTAGAGGTGACGGAATCCTCCGATATTCGGGGGACGATCAAACGGTGTGCCGCCCACGGAGATCCCATTCTGATCCCGACGACCTTTACCTCCCGTATTTTGCCGATAGTGGAAGAGTGCAACAAATTGGGTGTGCAGATCATCATCCCCAATGGATTCCTGAATATTGGAGAGCGTTATCGGTATCACTGTGTTAAGGGGGATTTTTACGGGGCCATCGCCAATGTGCTGTTTGGATTACGCCGTGCGGGAAAGAGCAATGTTGCCATGTTCGGCACCAATACCAATTCTCAGGAAGATGTATTGGTGACGGATGCCTTTATCGCACAGACCGGTGGGGTGGAGAATGCAGTTTTTTGCAATGAGGGCTCTATCCGGGACTGCTTTGATCATTTTTACAGCGTACGGCGTGAATTTGATGCGGTCATCTGTGTCAACGATTATGTGGCGATCTCTTTGATCGAAAATATGCGGCGGAACGATCCCGCCTATTTGGAAGAGACTTGTGTGGTCAGCTTTTCCAACACGTTGCTTTCCCGTTTGTACACCACTCCTTTGACCAGCTTGGCACCGGATATGGATGCTTTGGGGTGCGCAGTGGGGGATATCTATCGTCTGGTCAAGCGGAGCGGGAGCAATTACCGTGCCATTTCAATTTATGTCAATTATAAGGTCTACGAGCGCAAGACGACCGAAAACTGTTTTTTCGGACAGCCGGATTTCCCGTATGAGAGCAAGGATGTTTTTTTTCCGACGATCAATACTTTTAATGACAATATTTTGGACAATGCTGATCCGGAGGTAGACCGGTTACCTAAGATTGAGATATTTCTCAATCGGCTGACCAAGGTGGAAATGACGATCTTGATGATGGTATTGCGTGGCTACAGCAATGCGAAGATCAGCGAGGAGATGTTCCTCTCCGGGGAGACGGTGCGCTACCATCTGAATAAAATGCGATCTTTGCTGGGATGCAGCACTAAGGATGAAATGAAAGAGACTCTGACAGGCATATTGGATGCCCGTCATATTGAAGAATACCTTCGGGAATTGTAATAGAGGGCTGTAAAAACCTGTTTTTTACGCTCTCTATTTTACTGTTGTCAAACAGGCAGAAGTATGGTAGAATATGGGAGGGGTGACAGTGTTGACCGACCTGACAGTACATCCCATCGGGGTGATCCATACGGCATTTTCCACCAAATTCGGTGTTCCCCGCCAAAGCGGGTTGGTGCCGGAGGTGCAGGCGCACATCGTGTTTGAACCGCCTTACCGGAACCCGGATGCTCTGCGAGGGCTGGAGGGATTTTCCCATCTTTGGCTGTTGTGGCATTTTTCGGAGATGAAGACAGCCGGCTGGTCTCCTACGGTACGCCCGCCACGGTTGGGCGGAAACACCCGCATGGGGGTGTTTGCCACCCGTTCACCCAATCGCCCCAACCCTATCGGATTGTCATCGGTGAAACTGGAGCGGATAGAGTTGACCACCCCGGACGGGCCTGTCATATGGGTTTCGGGGGCGGATCTGATGGACGGTACACCTATTATAGATATCAAGCCCTATTTAGCATACACCGACAGCCATCCGGAGGCTGCCGCCGGATTCTTGACCGGGTTGGGTGAACGGATGGTGCGGGTGGATTGTCCGGCAGATATATTGGCTGCTATTCCACCGCAACAGAGAGAAGGACTGCTGGCAGTGCTGTCACACGATCCCCGTCCCACGTATCAGAACAATCCGCAGCGGGTATACGGGATGGCATATGCCGGACTGGATGTACATTTCACGGTCGATGGAGAGAAACTCACTGTGACCGGGATCAAAAAAATGGGCAGTTGCTGAAAAACGGATGGAGAATGAGCCATACTATAAGACAGGCAAAAAGAAAGGAACTGTTTATCATGTGCGGTTTTTGCGGCTTCTTCGGACAGATCGTCGATCGGGATCGGTATATACGGGAAATGACCGAAAAGATCACTCACCGTGGCCCGGATGCAGATGGGTATTATACGGATGACCGGCTGGCAATGGGCTTCCGACGGTTGAGTATTATTGATTTGGAGGCGGCACAGCAACCGTTGTACAATGAGGATAAGACACTGGTACTGATGTTCAACGGTGAGATATATAATTACCGTGACCTGCGGGAAGAACTGACGGCGGCAGGACACCGCTTTGCCACCGCCGGGGACGGAGAAACGTTGCTCCACGGCTATGAGGAGTGGGGGACGGCTCTGCCTGAGCATTTGCGGGGAATGTTTGCGTTTGCCATCTGGAACACACTGGACGGGACGCTGTTCCTTGCCAGAGATTATTTCGGCATCAAGCCGATGCACTATACCCGGCTGGATGACGGTCGCTTGGTGTTCGGCAGTGAGATCAAGTCCATTCTTGCCCATCCGGATGTCAAAAAGGAATTCAATCCGGCGGCACTGGATAACTATCTGTCGTTCCAGTATTCCGTCCCGAATGAAACATTCTTTAAAAATATCTATTGTCTGCCGCCCGCTCATTTTCTGGTGTACCGGGACGGCGAAGTCACCGTCACCCGGTACTGGGAGCCGACCTTTACGCCGGACGAGTCCATGACGCTGGAGCAGGCGGTGGATGAGATCGACAAAGCGTTCACCGATTCCGTAGCGGCGCATCGCATCAGTGATGTGGAAGTGGGTTGTTTCCTGTCCAGTGGGGTGGATTCCAGTTTTGTTGCATCCTACTTCAAGGGACAGAAGGCATTCACCGTCGGTTTTGACAACGGTCAGCACTACAACGAGAGTAACTTCGCCGCCGAACTGGCAAAAGAAGTCGGTATTGAGCATTTTGTCCATATCATCAAGGAGGATGAATATTGGGAGAGTCTGCCGCAGGTGCAATATTATCTTGATCAGCCGTTGGCAGACCCGGCGTGCGTGGCACTGTACTTCGTTTCAAAATTGGCAGCGGAGCAGGTGAAGGTGGTGCTGTCCGGCGAAGGGGCAGATGAACTGTTTGGCGGCTATCGCATCTATCACGAGCCGTATTCCCTGCGTGGATATCAGCACTTGCCCCGCTTCCTGCGTAAATGGTTGGCGGCGGCGGTGTCTGTTTTACCGGATTTCAAGGGGAAGTCTTTCCTTATTCGCGGATCGAAAACTTTGGAGGAACGGTTTATCGGCAACGCCAATCTGTTTACCCGCAAAGAGAAAAGCCGCTTGCTCAAGGATATCCCCGCAACTGAGCCTTCCCGTCTGACGGCAGAATACTATGATCGCTGTCAGGGACAGGATGATGTGACCCGGATGCAGTATTTGGATATCAATCGGTGGATGGTGGGGGATATTCTTCTCAAAGCCGATCGCATGAGTATGGCGCATTCGCTCGAACTGCGGGTGCCGTTTTTGGACAAAGAGGTTTTCCGGGTGGCATCCCGCATCCCGGTCAAGCATCGGATCGCCGCCGGAACAACAAAATATGCCATGCGTCTGGCGGCACGGCGGCACATTCCTGCTTCTGCCGCCGATAAGCCGAAACTGGGCTTCCCCGTTCCCATCCGGGTATGGCTGCGTCAGGAAAAATACTATCAGACCGTCAGGACGGCGTTCCTGTCTCCGGCGGCACGGCGGTTTTTCCACACGGAAGAGTTGCTCCGTTTGCTTGATCAGCACTATAACGGTAAGAAAGATAATAGCCGGAAAATATGGACAGTTTATATGTTCTTAGTATGGTACGGCGTTTATTTTGAAGAATAAGAAGGGCAGCGTTTTGACGGTGCTGTTGTGCATAGATCTTTCTCTCTCTGCATAAATATGCCATACGGGAGGGAAAGAATATGTTTGTGGTATCAATGAAAACGACGAAGAGCCGGTTGGTCGTCACGCTGGCGGTGGTTGGATTGCTGGTTGTCACGTTGGCGGTGCTGTGGGGGAGAGATAACCATTATTATTCTGCTGTCGCTGTCTCCGATGAGGCGTCCCGGATCGCCTATCTGAACGGATTGGGATACGAGGTGTTGCCGGAGCAGGTTTCCGTGCGGGAGATAACGGTGCCGGTGACTTTTGATGAAGCGTATATGGCATATAATGCTTTACAGCAAGAGGTGGGGATGGATCTGATGCCGTATGCCGGCAGACGGGTAAAGATGTGGAGTTATCCGGTGACCAATTATCCGGGGAATGAGCAGGTGATCGCCACGCTGTATGTCTACAAAGAAAAGGTGATTGCCGGGGATATATCCTCTGCCGGTGCCGATGGTTTCAGCCACGGACTGAAACCGATGACTATGTCGTAAAAAGCGCAGAACGATCATATGAGAAAGGAAATCAAAATGGAACGGCTGGATAAACTGCTGTGTTCCCAGACGACAGTAACACGGAGCGAAGCCGACAGGCTGATCCGCTCCGGGCGGGTGTCCGTCGACGGTGTTTCCTGCCGTCAACCGGCGCAAAAGATCGACCCCGCTGCGGTGGCGGTATCGGTGGACGGAAAACCGCTTGGGTATGCTGTTCATGTTTATTATATGCTCAACAAACCGGCGGGGATCCTGTGTGTATCACGGGATCCCCACACAAAGACGGTAGTAGATCTGCTGCCGGAAGAACTGCGCCGTCGTGGATTGTTTCCCGCCGGACGTTTGGACAAGGATACCTATGGATTGACACTGATCACCGATGACGGTGACTGGGCGCATTCGTTGCTGTCTCCCCGGCATCATGTTCCCAAAACTTATCTTGCACGTTTGGACAAGCCGCTTTCTGCTGATGCTGCCGCCGCATTCCGGGCGGGACCGACACTGGCGGATGGGACAAAATGTCTGCCTGCCGAGGTCGAGATCACCGAACCGGGAGAGCAGCCGCTTGTCCGGGTGGTGATCGTCGAAGGAAAATTCCATCAGATCAAGCGAATGTTTGCGGCGGTTGGTTGTACTGTTATTTGGCTGAAACGTATCGCCATCGGTGCTCTGCCACTGGACGAAACTTTGCAGGAGGGCGAATGCCGTCCGTTGACAGAAAGGGAAAAACTGGATATTTTCAACTAAAATGGCAGTGGAAATTTGACACATATCGCCCCTTGTATAAAAAATAGATAAGAACTTGCTGAAAAGTTTGTGTATTTTAGGTATGGTTATTTTTGAAAAAGAATGATATAGTATATAGCAGAAAAATAAGACTTCCTGTCACAAAGGGAGTCGTTGGAGGTTATGTACATATGGCCAGTCTTTCCTTAAAGCACATTTGTAAAAAGTACCCCGGCGGCGTTTTGGCTGTCAACGATTTCAATCTGGAGATCAAGGATAAGGAATTCGTG
>JAZLKY010000019.1:0-1289 GCA_045597885.1 Acutalibacteraceae bacterium
TGGCATCGGCGGACACATAGCCGGGACGGTCGATCACACCGGGACGGTTGCCCAGCTTTTGAAAAGTCGCACCGTAGACGGAAACGGGCAGAACATCCTGTCCGAGCAGATAACAGACAAGGTCGATCACATGAACACCCAGATCAATGAGCGGACCGCCGCCGGAGCGGGACTTGTCACCGAACCAGCCGCCGGGATTGCCGTGACGGCGCAGATTTTTCACCTTTGCGTAATAGATGTCGCCCAAAGTGCCGTTTTCGATCGTATCCTTGAGGACAGCACAGTCCGAACCGAAGCGGCGTACAAAGCCGATCATCAGCAGTTTGCCACTCTCCTCGGCTGTCTTTTTCATTTCTTCCGCCAGAGCGGTGTTCATCGCCATCGGTTTTTCGCACAGCACGTGCTTGCCGGCTTTGAGTGCCTTGACGGTGCATTCCGCATGGCCGTTGTTCCAGGTGCAGACACTGACCGCTTCCAGTTCCGGCAGAGCCAGCATCTCATCAATATCGGTGAACAGCCGGGTGACACCGTGCTTTTCGCCTTTCTCTTTCAGCCGTTGTTCGTTGATGTCACAGAAAGCATACAGTTCCGCTCTCGGATCGTTTTTGTACGCATCCAAGTGGCTTTCGGAAATGTTGCCGACACCGATCACGCCGATTTTGATCTTTTTCATGTCTTTACCCTCCGTAAATTGTATTGATCAGGGACTGCAGATAGTCCCGTGCCGCTAAAATATCCTTTTCCTGCTGTTCTCCGGTGATCTCCCGCTCGATGGTGAGGGGAGCATCATAGCCGAGCGCCCGGAGTTTTTGCAGGATGGCGGGGAAGTCCGCCTTTCCCTGTCCGATGGGGACCTCCTGTCCCAGTTCCCGCCCGTTGGTGGGGAACAGGCCGTCCTTGGCATGGACACTGCGTACATATTTTCCGAACACGTCCAGTGCATCCACGGGGTTGCCCTTTCCGTACAGGATGAGATTGGCGGTGTCGAGGTTCACGCCGAGGTTGTCCGCCCCGATCATTTCAAAGCACCGCAACAGGGTGACGGGCGTTTCCTGCCCGGTCTCGAATACCACGTACTGTCCGTCCTTCTTGCAGTAGGCGGCGACAGAACGCATCGTATCACAAAAAGAGGCGAATGCCGGATCGTTCGGATTCTCCGGGATGAACCCCATGTGGGCTGCTATGTTCTCTACGCCCAGCAGTTTGGCAAAATCGGACAGGCGGCAGGTATCCAGATCGATGGCATAGACCATTCCGGAATCGTCGCTCCGTACTTCGAGAACGGCGGC
>JAZLKY010000020.1:0-7977 GCA_045597885.1 Acutalibacteraceae bacterium
AGCCGCAGTCACCCGGGATACCATTGCCGCCGTATATTCCAATGACCGTTTCGGGAACGAAAAACGGCTGGAACAGTATCCCGGACTGATCCTACAGCAGGAATAAACAGCGCAGGAAGGAGTGACCGCGTTGAAAAGCAACCAATACCCGTCAAATGACATTTCCGTCGATCAGCGCCTGTATATACGGGAATTGCAGACACGGCTGCGTGCGATCGAGCGGGCGGAGCACGGATTTTCACCGATTGCGGTAGACGGGATCTTCGGAGATCATACCGCCGAGGCCGTAATGAATGTGCAGAAAAATGCTTCTCTCCCGCAAACGGGCGCAGTCGATCTTGCCACCTGGGAAACCATCGGTGAGGCATATGATACGCTGTTGATCCATCAGCATCTGCCACTGCCTGTGGCGGTGTACCGACCGAATCAACCGCCTTTGAAGGAGGGAGATACGGATGATCGGGTGACGGTTTTACAACTGATGCTTTGCCGTCTCCGGCAACTGTATTTCAATCTGCCGGGTACGGAAGCTGTCACCGGGACTTATTCCTCGGACACGGCCGAAACAGTTGCCGCACTTCAGCAAATCATGGGTTTCCCGATAACCGGAACGGTGAACAGCACCGTCTGGGACAGTATTACCCGTTTGTATAACCGGGATTGACAGATACGCAATGGGATCCTTGAAACGGAGAGGAAAGCACGGTGAATAAGCGCACTTTTTTCAAAAATACGGTTATCATGACAGGCACGTCAGTATTATTGCGAACTTTAGGGATCGTCTTTCGCATCTTTATTTCCAACCGTGTCGGCGCCGAAGGCATGGGACTGTACCAGTTGGTGTTCTCCGTTTATGTTCTGGGAACAGCCTTTGCCGCCGCCGGCTTATCGACCGCCGTCACCCGCATGGTGACAGAACAGATGGCACGAAAGAACCGTGCCGCCGTCCATCGCATCATGAAGCTGTCCGTATCATTGGCAGTCATGGTGGGGACGGTATCCGCCATACTGCTGTATGTCGGTGCGCCGCAGATCGGCAAATGGATCGGCGATGAACGCACGGTAGCCGCCATCCGTATCAGTGGGATCTCCCTGCCGTTTATCGGCATCTCCGGATGCCTGCGCGGCTATTTTACGGCATTGCGAAAGATGGAGGCTCCCAGCCTTTCTCAACTGATCGCTCAGATCATCCGGATCGGCGGAACACTGTTACTGCTGTATCGGGACGGTGATACATTGGAAAAAGCGTGCCGGGCTATCCTTCTGGGCGATGCCCTGTCGGAGACGGTGGCGTGTATCTTTTTAGCCGGTGCCTTTTTTCGGGATAAGCGATCACGAGCACAGCCTGTCACCTCCTTGCTGCCCATGCCGCCATTGTGGGGGCCTATGCTGAAGATCGCCCTGCCACTGACCGCAGGGCAGTATCTCTCCACCGCTCTGCGAACAGTGGAAAACATCCTTGTTCCCCTGCAATTAACACACTTTACCGGCACAAGAGAACTGGCATTGAAGCAATTCGGTTCGATCAAAGGGATGGCGTTGCCCATCCTCTTTTTCCCGGCGGCACTGCTGATCACCGTTTCCAATTTATTGATCCCCGAACTGACAGAAGCGTATGCGCTGGGCTACCGGCGGGAAGTCTCTCATTTGACGGAGCGGGCGCTCAATTTCACTTTGCCAGGGGCAGTCCTTCTGGGATGCGTGTTCACGGTCATGGGAAAAGAGATCGGCAACTGTCTCTACCATGATGCCGCCGCCGGCGTTTTTTTGCAGATTTTAGGGCCACTGGCACCGATCATGTATCTGGACAGTGTTTCCAGCAGTCTGCTCCGGGGATTGGGACAACAAGTCCGTTCATTATGGTACGGTATTGCCGATTCTGCCGTGCGGCTCGTGCTGATTTTTCTGCTGTTGCCCGGATACGGCATTACCGGATTCCTGTTTGTCATGTTGGTCAGCAATCTTCTGACTTCCCTCTTAACTACCAACCGTCTGCTCACCGTCAGTGCCACCCCGATGCACTGGGGGCGGTGGGTATTCGCTCCGTTGCTGACCGCCATACTGGCAGGAAGCACCTGGATATTCCTGCGCTCTCGATTGCCGATGACCTCCGGCATTCTCCGCTTAGGGATCGGAACAGGTGCAACAGCCCTGCTGTACATACTCATGCTCCCACTGTTCGGCGGAGCATCCCTTTTTTCCATACGGCAAAAGCGCCGAATAAGCCACAGTCGACGGTGATCGGGTTCGATTCCCTTCGGCTATGTGAAAAATCCGAACGAAAATTGTTCGGATTTTTCTTGTAATGGGCGTACAATTATGCTATGATAATAAAATGTAATTTTATCGGAAGCGAGGATGACCGTGACATGATGACCAAAGGCTTCGACAACGATCTGTATATGGCAAAACAGAAGGAGCATATTTTAGAGCGGATCTCCCGTTGGGGCGGGAAGCTGTATCTGGAATTCGGCGGAAAACTGTTCGATGATTATCACGCTTCCCGTGTACTGCCGGGCTTTGAGCCGGATGCCAAGATCCGTCTGCTCCGCTCCATGGGCGATCAGGCAGAGATCGTTTTCTGCATCAGTGCCGGCAATATCGAAAAGAACAAGATCCGGGCAGACCTCGGCATCAGTTATGATCTCGATCTGTTGCGGCAGATCGACATGGTGCGGGATATGGGGCTGTCGGTCAACAGTGTCGTGATCACCCAATATGAGGGGCAGACTGCCGCCGACCAGTTTAAGCGCAAATTGGATGCCCGTGGCATCCGCAACTATATCCACCGTCCCATCGCCGGTTATCCGTCGGATGTGGATCACATCGTCAGCGATGAGGGATACGGCTCCAATCCGTACATTGAGACGACCAAGCCCCTGGTGGTGGTCACCGCACCCGGCCCGGGAAGCGGCAAGCTTGCTACCTGTCTGTCACAGGTCTATCACGAATACCGCCGGGGCATCCGGGCAGGCTACGGCAAATATGAGACCTTCCCCATCTGGAATCTGCCGCTCAAGCATCCGGTCAATTTGGCATATGAGGCGGCGACCGCCGATTTACAGGATGTCAATATGATCGACCCGTTCCATTTAGAGACTTATGGCATCACCACCGTCAATTACAACCGGGATGTCGAGGCATTTCCCATCGTACACACCATACTCACCCGCATCACCGGGGATGACAAATTCTATTGCAGTCCCACCGATATGGGTGTGAATATGGCTGGATATGCGATTGTAGACGATGAGGTGTGCCGCCAAGCCGGTCAGCAGGAAGTGATCCGCCGCTACTACAAGGGCCTTGCCGATCTGCGGCTGGGACGGGAAAAACAGGAAACGGTGGACAAGCTCACCCTGCTCATGCAGCAGATGAATTTAAAAAAGACCGACCGTGCGGTGGTGTTGCCCGCTCTGGACAAGAGCGAGCGCTGTGCCGCCCCTGCAGTGGCGATCCAACTGCCGGACGGCAGGGTGATCACCGGCAAGTCGACCAAGCTGCTCAGTGCCTGCTCCGGTGCCCTGCTCAATGCGGTCAAAGTACTGGCGGACATCCCGAAATCCACCCTGCTCATCAGCCCGGCGGTACTGGAGCCGGTCATTGATCTGAAAACCAATCTGCTCAATTCCGATTCCAATGTACTTAAGTTAGACGATACGCTGACGGCACTGTACATCTGCGCCGCCACCGATCCCACCGCCGCCAGAGCGGTGAAACAACTGCCGAAGCTGAAAGGGTGCGATCTGCATTCCACGCAGATATTGCATTCCGGCGACGAATCGGTCCTGCGCCGGATGCACATCAACGCCACCTGTGAGCCGGTATTCCCGTCCAAACACACATCAGTATAAATCGGGAGGAAGCCATCATGGAACTCAAAGGAAAGAAAATCAACTTTTTAGGCGACAGCATCACCGAGGGGCATGGCACCAGTGGCAAAGATGCCACTTTCTGGTCAGTCATCGGCAAACGCACCGAGGCGACGGTGCGTGGGTACGGCATCGGCGGTACCCGCATCGCCCCCCAACATGACCCGAACAGCGATCACACCGACGACGATTATGTCCGCCGTGCGGATACTATGGACGCCGATGCCGACATCGTGGTGGTGTTCGGCGGCACCAACGACTACGGGCACGGGGATGCGCCGTTCGGTCACATGAGCGACCGGGAGCCCACCACCTTCTACGGCAGTATGCACACCCTGTGCCGCAAGCTCATTGCACGGTATCCCGAAGCGGTCATCGTGTTCCTCACCCCCACCCATCGCTTGCAGGAGGAACGGCTGATCAACGAACGTGGCATCCGCAACGTGGCAACACTGGACGAATATGCCGATGCTATCCGTGAGGTGGCGGCATACTACGGTCTGCCGGTGATGGATATGCGGCGGGTGAGCGGCATCCAGCCAGATGTCGAGGAGATCCGCATCCGTTTTATCCCCGACGGTCTACACCCCAACGATGCGGGACATCTGCTGATGGCTAACCGTCTGCAGGCGTTCCTCGAATCACTGTAAGGAAGAACAACAAAAGGAGTATCTCAAATGCTTGCCGACTTATGGACGGTCGCACAAAATGTCATCACCCTGTTTTTGCTGATGACGGTCGGTGTGATCTGTCAAAAAACCGGACTGCTCAACGACAAGGCAGTCAAATCCTGCGCCAATCTGGTGCTGTATCTGTCCACCCCCTGTATCATCATCAAGTCCTGTTGCCGTCCCTTTGACAGTAATCTGCTCAAGGGGTTTTTGATCGTCCTCGCCGTTTGTGCCGTCAACCATCTGCTCCTCATCCTCGTAGCACGGCTGTGCTTCCGGGATGCGAACGAGGACAAGCGGCGCATCCTGCGGTTCGCCACCGTATTTTCCAATGCGGGCTATATGGCGATCCCGTTACAGGAAGCCATTTTGGGCGATGACGGCGTTTTTTACTGTGCCGCCTACATCATCATGTTCAACATCATCGTGTGGACCTACGGTGTGATGGAGATCAGCGGACAAAAGGATGTCTTCTCGGTCAAAAAGATCCTCACCAACCCCGGCATCATCGGGGTGGTACTGGGACTGATCATTTTCGTATTGCAGGTCCCCATACCCGATCCGTTGCTCAATGCCGTCAACCATATTGGCAATCTCAACACCCCCATCCCGATGCTGATCATCGGATATTATCTGGCACAGTCTGATATCAAGCACGCCCTGCAGAGCGGGCGCAACTACCTGTGCATCGCCCTGCGGCTGGTGATCATGCCGTTGGCATCGTTGGGACTGCTGCTCCTGTGCGGCATTCGGGGACCGTTGCTCACCTCGCTGATGATCTGCATCGCCACCCCGGTCGCTACCGCCTGTACCATGTTTGCCACCCGCTATGACCGCAACCCCCGGCTGAGTGTCAATCTGGTGTCGGTTTCCACCGTGTTTTCCATTGTCACCATGCCGGTGATCATCGCACTGACCAACTATCTTGGCTCGATATTATGATGGGAATAAGGAGGAAAGATCATGGACATCGTCAAATTCGATCCCAATCTCAAGATCGCCTCATCTTTAGAGGAAAATGACATCGTCTGGAACAATGCCGCAAAAGCACCGTTCCGTCTGTACGGAGCGGTAGGATATACCGACACGGATGCTCCCTTCACCCGTATGCCGCAGGCAGTTGCCGAAACCGTCAGCGAAGGCGTGGCGGGACTCAACCGGCACACCGCCGGTATCCGGGTGCGTTTTGCCACCGATTCTCCCTACATCGCCGTTCGCATCGAATGGGAACGGTTCGGATTCATGGGGCATATGGCGGCGGCGGGCTTTTGCGGTGCAGACCTCTATCGGGTAAAGGACGGCATTCATTCTTTTGCCGGAGCGGTATTCCCGGACTACAATGTCGACGCCGTTCGGGACGGTGTCGAAGGACTCATCCGTGTCCCCGGCGAAATGACGGAATATGTCCTTGGTTTTCCGCTGTATAACGATGTCAAAAAACTGTATATCGGTGTCAAAGAGGGCTGTCATCTGACCGCCGGAGCGGAAGAATACCGCAACAAAAAGCCGGTGGTCTTCTACGGCTCGTCCATCACACAGGGGGGATGCGCCTCCCGCCCCGGCACCTGCTATCAGGGCTTTTTATCCCGGTCACTGAACATGGACTACATCAACCTCGGTTTCTCCGGCAATGCCAAGGGAGAACAGACGATGGCGGATTTTATCGCCGGACTGGATATGGCGGTGTTCGTGTATGACTATGACCATAACGCCCCTAACCCGGAGCATCTGAAACAAACGCATTACAATCTGTACGAGACCGTGCGCCGGGTGCACCCCGATCTGCCCATCGTGATGATCTCCCGGCCGGAGGCTCCCGGCACATGGGATGTCAGACAACGGTTGGCGATCATTGCCGACAGTTATCGGCGGGCGGTGGAAGCCGGCGACAGGAATGTCTATTTCATCAACGGCGGGGATTTCTTTGCCGGAGAGGTTGCCGACTCCTGTACGGTAGACGGCTGTCACCCCACCGACCTCGGCTTCTATTTCATGGCGCAGGGGATCGAACCCGTTCTGCGCCGGTTGTTATAGAACTTCGGCTATACTGACACATTTTATTTACACTTGTGTCTGTGTTTATTCATATTTTTTTGCTATACTTCCTACAGACCCATAGAGAAGGGGAGGAATGACGATGCTATGGCGACTGCGTAACACTGTCATGCGATTTATGGCGGGACGGTATGGCAATGACAACCTGAACCGTTTTTTGACGGTATTGTATCTGCTCCTGTGGCTGGTGGGATGGTTTGTCCGGGGTGTTGCCGCACGGGTGATCTATCTGCTGACACTGCTGTTGATCGCCCTTGTTTTTTATCGGATGCTTTCCCGCAACATCGTCAAACGGCAAATAGAAAACGAAAAGTATCTGCGGTTCAAAGAAGAAGTGCTTCGTAACCAATGGTTTCGGCATCAATGGGACCGTATACGGTATCTTGGACGGTATCGGTTCCGCCGTTGTCCGGGATGCAGTGCGTGGTTGCGTTTGCCCATTCGGCGGGGACGGCGCACGGTTACCTGCGCCCGGTGTCACACCCGATTCCCCGCCTTTTTCCTGTAAATGACAGATGAGAAAGAAGAGAGTTTTATTATGAAGACCGGATTAGCCGCCTGGCACTATCCCCACCGCACGATCGACGAAAATGTGCGTTTCTTTTTCGATCACGGTTTTGACTATGTCAGTCTGCTCGGAATGTACACCGTCAAGGCACTGCGTGACCCCGCCGCACGGCAAAAGCTGACCGATGCGGTCACCGGTCACACGGTCACCGTACACCACACCCTGCCCGAAACACACTCTGCGGAAGAAGTAGCAAAATTTAAGGCGGATATCGACACCTTTGCCGCATGGCAAAAGGAAGCGGGTATCGTTGCCATCCTCTCCTTTGATGTGCCGCAGGACATCCGTCCCCACATCGCCTCCTATGTTTCCTATGTCCTGGAGCAGATGCCGACAGATACCCGCATCGCCGTCGAGGACTACGGACTGACTGAAGAAGAGTTGGCGGATTTGACAGCACTGAAAGAAGAAAAGCGCTTCGGTTTTCTCATCGACATCGGGCATATGTTCATCCGCTTCGGCGGTCAAAATCGGTCGGGCAAAACCCTGTTCACCCGTTCGGCAGAGGAGAAAAGCGAGATCAGCACCGCCGGCTTTGCCGAAACAATCCGCAATAAACCCTTCCCCACCTTTGAACTGCATCTGCACAACAATGACGGCACAGACGATCTGCATCACTTCCTTGATGACGGTACGCTGGACATGGGCATGATCGCCGCCGCCCTGAATGAGATCGGCTTTGATGGCTTAGTGACCATCGAATCCGCACCGGGTTTTCGTTTCAAGTGTTTCGGAGACGACGCCGACCGGGGGATACTTCATGATCTCGAACTGTGGAACAGTTTGCGGAAACAGGGATAAGCCAAACAAG
>JAZLKY010000021.1:0-4904 GCA_045597885.1 Acutalibacteraceae bacterium
ACCTTTATGGCGGTATTTTTCGATGCCGGAACATCAGATGATAAAACGATGGATGCTGTGCGGGAGATCCGTTCTGTCTGCAAAGAAAAATGCTTTGTTTCCGGGATGACGGCACTCGTTGTCGATTTGAAAGATCTGTGCGAGCGGGAAGAACCGCTCTATGTGGCACTTGCCGTCATACTTGCGTGTTCGGCAATGATCATCTTCCTTGACGGCTGGTTGGTTCCGTTTGTTTTTCTTGCTTCCATCGGTGCGATGATCCTTCTGAATCTCGGTTCGAACTATTTCCTCGGAGAAATATCTTACATAACCAAAGCACTTTCCGCCGTTTTACAGCTTGCCGTGACAATGGACTATTCCATTTTCCTATGGCACAGTTATAACGAACAGCGTGAAAAATACGCCGACAAATATGAGGCAATGGCAGTTGCTGTCAAGGAAACGCTGACCAGTGTGATCGGAAGTTCCGTGACCACCATCGCCGGATTTGTCGCCCTCTGCTTTATGAGTTTCACTTTGGGACGGGATCTCGGTATCGTCATGGCAAAGGGAGTATTGCTTGGCATTGTCGGCTGTGTCACGGTATTGCCGTCACTGATCCTCGCTTTGGATAAGCCGCTTCAAAAAACAAAGCATCGCTCGCTTATCCCCGCCATGGGCAAATTTGCAAAAGGAATATTGAAAGTTTTCCCCGTATTTCTGATCGTTTTTGCCATTATTATTGCGCCTGCTTACATCGGATACAGCAAGGCAAACAGTGAAGTATACTATGATTTGGGACAGTGTCTGCCCGACAAAATGAACTATGTGATATCGAATGAAAAGTTAAGAGAGGATTACGATATCGCTTCTACGCACATGGTTTTGGTGGATGCGGGGCTTTCCGATAAGACCGTCAAGACGATCATGCATGAGATGGAACAGGTCGACGGTGTAAAATATGTACTCGGACTGAACTCGGTTCTCGGCTCCCGTGTGCCGGAAGAGGTCCTGCCGGAGGATATCGTAAGCATTCTGAAAAGTGACCGTTGGAATCTTCTTCTGATGAATTCGACCTACCGACCGGCAAGTGATGAGGTCAACGGTCAGATCAATGAACTGAACACCGTTCTCAAAAAATACGATTCCAAAGGGATGATCATCGGTGAAGCCCCGTTCTTAAAGGATATGATCGAGATCACGGGACACGATTTTGCCGTCGTTACCGCCGTATCGGTCATTGCGATCTTCCTCATTATCCTGCTGGTGGAAAAGAGCATTTCGCTTCCGTTCATCCTGATCGCCGTTATCGAGGTCGGCATCTTCATCAATCTCGGACTGCCGCACTATCTCGGTCAGAGCATGGCGTTCATCACCCCGATCTGCATCAGTACGATCCAACTCGGTGCCACCGTTGACTATGCGATCCTGATGACGACACGGTATAAAACCGAGCGGATCGGCGGAAAAGAAAAGAAAACCGCCGTATGGACGGCTCTGTATGCTTCGATTCCATCCATCATCGTTTCCGGGATGGGGCTGTTTGCGGCGACCTTCGGTGTTGCGCTTTACTCGGATATCGAAATCATCAGCTCAATGTGTATGCTGATGGCACGGGGTGCCATTATCAGTATGCTTCTCGTTATCTTTGTTCTGCCGGCAATGTTCATGCTATTTGATAAGATCATCTGCAAAACGACGTTGGGCATGACAAATATCAAAACAATGAAATCGGAGGTTTCGGTCAATGAATAAGCTGTCATTAAAAATTACTGTTTTTGCCTTGTGTGCTGTTTTATGCCTTTCGGGCGTTATTACGGCATTTGCGTTAGCGAGAGATAAAAACGAAGAGCCGCAAACGGAACTGCCGGCGGCAACCGCCGGGAACGCAGAGGCAGAGATCACAAAAGACGAAACGGTTTATGTCCTGACCACTGCAGACGGTTCTGTTAAAAAGATCATCGTCAGTGACTGGATCAAAAATACGTTCGGCGCATCGTCCTTGACCGATACCACCGGGCTTTCCGATATCGAAAATGTCAAGGGGGACGAATCCTATACGATCAGTGGCAATGCAACGGTATGGGATGCACAGGGAAACGATATCTACTATCAGGGCAACATCGAAAAAGAACTGCCCGTCGGCATGACCGTCACCTACACACTTGACGGCAAAAATGTCTCTGCCGATGAGATCGCAGGTAAGACCGGCAAGGTCGGCATCCGTTTCGATTACGATAACAGACAGGCTGAAACGGTGAAGATCGACGGCAAAGACGAAAAGATCTATGTTCCGTTTGCCATGCTGACCGGAATGCTTCTTGACAACAGTCAGTTCCGCAATGTTGAAGTGACAAACGGGAAACTGATCAACGACGGAGACCGCACGGCAGTCGTGGGTATCGCATTTCCCGGATTGCAGGCAAATCTCGGCATCAATAAGGATATGATCAATATTCCGGACTATGTGGAAATCACAGCAGATGCTACCGACTTCAGTTTCGGAATGACGGTCACGGTCGCAACGAACGAAATATTCAATGCTCTTGATACATCCAAGCTTGATTCCGTTGACGGGCTGACAGATTCCATCGGAGAATTGACAGACGGAATGGGCCGGCTTCTTGACGGTTCATCGGCACTTTACGGCGGACTTTGCACATTACTTGAAAAATCCGACGAGCTTGTTTCCGGGATCGGTCAACTTGCCGACGGCGCAAAGTCGCTCAAAGACGGAACGGCCGCAGTCGATGCCGGTGCCGATCAGTTGAAAACGGGTACTTCGGAACTGGCAGGCGGTCTTGCCACACTCAAAGACAACAATGAAACGCTGAACGGCGGCGCAAAGCAGGTGTTTGAAACATTGCTCTCTACCGCAGAAACGCAGATCAAGGCAGGCGGCATTTCCGTCCCGGCACTTACCGTGGAGAATTACGCCGAAGTCCTGGACGGCGTGGTCGCTTCGCTTGATGAAAATACGGTTTACGGGCAGGCACTTGCACAGGTCACTGCCGCTGTCGAAAAAAACAGACCCTTGATCGTCGAAAAGGTCACTGCCGCCGTGCGGGAGCAGGTCGCAGAGCAGGTCATTCTTACTGTCACCTCTATGAGCAAATCGGACTATGAAGCCGCTGTCTCAGCGGGAGTGATCCTGCCGGCGAAACAGGATGCCGTGACTTCTGCCATTGATGCACAGATGCAGAGCGATCCTGTAAAGGGAACGGTTTCGGACAATGTGGAATTACAGATAAAACAGGCAATCTCCGAAAATATGGCATCCGATGAAGTGAAAGCAAAACTTGCCGCCGCTTCCGAGGGAGCAAAAGCGATGATCGGTCTGAAAACTTCTTTGGACAGTTACAACGCATTTTATCTCGGTCTTTTGACCTATACCGGGGGTGTTGCTTCTGCCGCCGACGGTGCTGAAAAACTTGCTTTCGGCGCATCTGATTTGAAGGGCGGAACAGCGCAACTGAGAGACGGGGCTTCTGCGCTTTATGACGGTGTTCTTCAGTTGAAAAACGGAACGCCGGCTCTTGTGGACGGCGTGACCCAACTGAAAGACGGTGCGATGCAGTTAAATGACGGACTCAAGAAATTCAACGATGACGGGATCTGCAAAATCGTCGATCTTGTGGACGGCGACCTGAACAGCATCGTCACCCGTTTGAAATCAACGGTCGATGTGTCGAAAAACTACCGTAATTTCTCCGGCATCGGCGATGATACGGACGGACAGGTCAAATTCATTTACCGTACCGATGAAATAAAGGCAACACAATAAAAACAGCAACCCCCGTTCTTTGCACAAAAACAAAGGACGGGGTTCGCCGTTTTTTTGCGTTTTACAGTCCCAGTTCCCGCTCTGCGGATTTGGTCAACAGTCTCATCTGCCGCACACAGTCCCCGGCGTAGTCGGTCATCTCATACGCAAAGCGGTTGCGGGAGCGGACAATGGTGGGGATGCCTTCTATATTCATATGGTACTTGGCGGTCAAGGGATAGGGGAGTCCGTTCTCGATGAATCCCAGACTGCACAGCAATGCCTGCACCCGCTCCACCAGTTCATCGTTGTCACCGTAGTGCTCGCACAGCCAACTGTACAGCTTCGGATGGAAGTTCGCCATAATGCCGCAATAGCCGGCGGCACCGTCACGCAGGGATCGCAGCAAGGTCTGACAGTTGGCGTTGTAGATGCCGAAAGAGGAACCGTCCAGTATCTTGATCCGCTCCCGGATCTCAGCAGTATCGCAGCAGGTGTCTTTCATATAGGTGAATCGCCCGGTATCCCTGCACCATTGCAGGATGCGGGGGGTGACCAATCGCTTATAGGGTGCGGGACACTCATACAGTCCCAACGGGAGATCGGCGGGGAGTTTGGCGATCAGTTGCTCGGCGTTGCGAATGAACACATCGTCCCCCTCACGGTCGGGGTCCAGTCGATTGGTGATAAAGATGAGCGCATCTGTGCCGGATTCCGCTACCCGGTTGAGGTTATACGCCTGTTGGTCGACCGTCCTGCCGATATGCCCGGAAGATACGACGGTCATCTTTTTTTTCGCCGTCCGATTTTGCTCCTGTACCCGGTCGTACACAAGCCGGTTGAGTTTTGCGATCTCCTCAACGGTCAAATACTGTATCTCGGTGGACTGACAGACGGAAAAAATACCGTGCAGTCCTCCCTCCCGATACCAGTCCACATACCGCTCGGCAGTGCCGTAGTCGATCTCACCGTCCTCCTTGTAGGGGACGATCATAGTGACGAATGCGCCTTTTTTCTCAAACATGGTTTTCCCTCCCTTTTTGCTGTTCACCACCCATTGTAAAGGGGACGGATGAAAAGAACAATGTGGACAGCAGACGGTTTTTTATAAATTTCGGACAAAAAACTTGCAAAAACAGGGGAGGCAAAGTATAATGAAAGG
>JAZLKY010000022.1:0-3034 GCA_045597885.1 Acutalibacteraceae bacterium
TGAGATCGGCAGAATGCTGGTGAATATCCACGGTCAGCATGAGAATCAGAATCTTTTGCAGACGGAGCGCCATCTGATTTATCTTGATCGGTTGGGCGATTTACAGTCGTTGCGGGATGACTATGAAAAGAATTATCGGAACTATTGTCGCATCCAACGGGCTATTCGTGCCGCCCAAATGGATGAGGATGAAAAAGCGTTCCGGATCGAACGTCTGCAGGAACAGATCAAAGAAATAGATGCGGCTGCTTTGCGTCCCGGTGAAGAGTCGGAACTGGTTTCCAGACGGGAGTTGGTTCGGCACGCAGAGAAGTTGGCACAGCAGTTAAAGACTGCCTTAGATGCTCTGTCGGGAACAGAAGAGGAAAGCGGTGCTATTCAGTTGTTGAATATAGCGTCGGAATCTCTTCGTAAAGCAGGCACACTATCAGATGCCTTAGAGGCACTTGCCTCCCGTCTGCAGAATACGGTGTATGATATACATGCCTATGCTGACGAGGTGAAAGAACAGCAAGCGGTTCTGTCATTCAGCGATGAGGAGCTTGCGGCGTTGGATGACCGTATTGCTTTGATTCGCCAGACTGTCAGAAAATACGGTGCAGATGAGGCGGATGTTTTGCAAAAGCGGCAGGAATTGCAGATGCAGCTTAATGCCATAGAATCCAACGATGCTTTAGTAGAATCGTTGCGGCGGGAGTCTGATGATGCCAAGAATGCTACGATAGCCGGTGCCGAAAAACTATCTGCCGCCCGTCGGAAAGCGGCGGCGAAATTTGAGAAGGATGTCTGTGATCACCTGGCCTTTTTGGATATGCCTTATGTTAGGCTGACGGTGTCTATTGATCCGACACCTCTGACTGCCAACGGGGGGGATAAGGTGGAATTCCTCCTTTCTTCCAATCCGGGTGAACCGCCGAAATCCATTGCCCGTATTGCTTCCGGCGGAGAACTCTCCCGCATTATGCTCGCACTCAAAAGTGTTCTGGCGGATGTGGATGATGTGGATACGATGATATTCGATGAAGTAGACAGTGGCATCAGCGGTCGAGCTGCATCAAAAGTGGGGACACTGATGCGCCGGATCGCCGGCAAACGGCAGGTGCTGTGCGTTACACATCTGGCGCAGATCGCCGCCTGCGGACATTCCCACCTGCTGGTAAAAAAAGATGTTGCCGAGGGAAGGACCTTCACGGCGGTCACCCCTTTGAAGGAACAGGAAAAACTTGCGGAACTGGCACGTATCATCGGTGGTGATGTTACTGCCGCCACTTTGCGGGCAGCTGAGGAGATGTGCAGTAAAGCGGCGTCTTCCTCTTGACAAATCTTCTTTTTTTGCTTACACTATCCATTGTGTTTAAAATAATCTGTATTCAGAGGAGAAACGATCATGACAGTATTTGATGAACTGAAAGCCCGTGGGCTGATCGCCCAACTGACGGATGAGGATGAGATCCGGGATTTGATCAATAATGGGAAAGCCACCTTTTATATTGGCTTCGATCCCACTGCTGACAGTCTCCATGTGGGACATTTTATGGCACTTTGTCTGATGAAACGGTTGCAGATGGCAGGAAACCGTCCGGTGGCGCTTATCGGTGGTGGCACGGGGTATATCGGTGATCCGTCCGGACGGACCGATATGCGTTCGATGATGACTCCCGAAACGATCCAGCACAACTGCGACTGCTTCAAAAAACAAATGGAGCGGTTCATCGAATTCGGTGAAGGGAAAGCCATGATGGTCAACAATGCCGATTGGCTTTTGAAGCTTAACTATATTGATGTTTTGCGAGAGGTGGGGGCTTGCTTCTCTGTCAACAATATGCTCCGTGCTGAGTGTTATAAACAGCGTATGGAAAAGGGATTGTCATTCCTTGAATTCAACTATATGATCATGCAGTCTTATGATTTTTATCATCTGTTTAAGGAATTCGGCTGTAACATGCAGTTCGGTGGGGACGACCAATGGAGCAATATGCTCGGCGGTACTGAGCTCATCCGAAAAAAACTCGGTAAGGATGCCTATGCTATGACCATCACCTTGTTGCTGAATTCCGAGGGCAAAAAGATGGGCAAAACTGCGAACGGTGCTGTATGGCTTGATCCGAACAAGACTTCTCCTTTTGATTTTTATCAGTATTGGCGTAATGTCGGGGATCAGGATGTGCTGAAGTGCCTGCGGATGTTGACCTTCCTCCCACTGGAGCAGATCGACGAGATGGATCACTGGGAGGGCAGTCAGCTCAACACCGCTAAAGAAATCCTTGCTTATGAATTGACCAAGCTTGTTCACGGGGAAGAGGAAGCGGAAAAGGCACAGCGTAGTGCACGGGAGCTCTTCGCCGGTGCCGGCAACAGCGACAATATGCCGACGACCGAATTGTCGCTGCCTGCCGACGGGATCGACCTGCCGGGACTGTTGGTGACTGCCGGACTTGCCGCATCCAAGAGTGAGGCAAGACGACTCGTTCAGCAGGGCGGTGTGACCGTCAACGATCGGAAGATCACCGATCCGGCAACGGTCATCACGGCGGCGGACTTCACCGACGGGGAACTGATCATCCGTAAAGGAAAAAAATCATTTCATAAAGTGTGTCTGTCGTAATCACTGCCGTTTGGTAGGAAGATCGGAGAAGATCACATGAATGATTATGACTCCTTTGCTTTTTTCTATGATGCGCTTACCGATAATGTTGACTATTCGGCATGGGCTGATCATTTGCTCTCTCTGATTTCTTTACATGGGGGGAAATCGGGGCAGTTATTGGATCTTGCCTGTGGTTCTGGTAGCTTGTCATTAGAACTGTTTCACCGTGGCATTGATGTGATCGCCGTGGACGGATCGGCGGAAATGTTGTCTGTTTCACGGGAAAAAGCCGCAGCAGAAAATGCTGATATTCTGTTCTTATGCCAGGATATGCGCCGTTTGGATCTATTCGGTACGGTGGATGCCGCCGTTTGTATGCTTGATAGCCTGAACCATGTTACCGCTACAGCCCATTTGGCAGAAATATTGAATCGTCTCGGATTGTTT
>JAZLKY010000023.1:0-2459 GCA_045597885.1 Acutalibacteraceae bacterium
CCCGGACGGCCGTCAAGCATCTGCAGCAGGCGTACCGCCACGCTGGTATCATCCCGCAGGATCGCCGCCAGAATATGCTCCGTTCCCGCAAACCGTTGCTGTGCCAGCGCCGCATCCGTCAATGACATATCCATCGCCGCCTTGGCACGGGGCGTAAAATCCTCCGGTGTCAGCACACTGTATATCCCACTGCATTCGATCGACAGCAGTTTTTCCGCATAGCGGGCGGTGGTGATCCCCCTGGCATTCAGCACCACCGCCGCCACGCCACTGCCTTCCCGCAACAGCCCAAGAACAATATGCTCTGTTCCGATATAGGTGTGTCCCATCTCTATGGCGGCTTCCATCGCCAGATTCAGTGCCGCATTTGCTTTTTCCGTAAAACGTTTAAACCGATACACCGTTATCCCCCCATTTTATAGTCGAACCCGCTTGCCGTCGCCTATATTGTCATCCCGCTTCTGCCTGATCGGCGGAAAACGGTCACATAATGAATATAGACGGCGGGGACCGCCTTTATACATTTCCTCGCACCTTTTTTCTTTTCCGGTCATACACTGGAACTGTAAGGAGGTGTACGATATGTGTCTGCGTAATCTGTTCGGCGAAAACAACTGCACCTGGATCCTGTTCATCATCATTCTGATCCTCTTGGTCGATGATGACTGCGGCGGCGGCTGTGGTTGCGGCGTTGCCAACAACTCCTGCTGCGGCTGATCCCGCACCGTACCGAAAAGCCGGCGTGCCGGCCAGTACAATGACTGTATCCGGGGCAATAGCCCCGGATACTAAGACTGCCAATAACCCCCACAACCGTCAAAAACAGGCATTAAAAGGGCATGAGAGCGGTTGGATCAAATCAACCGAGGAAAACCTCCTCTGTTTTTTGAACAACCCAAAAAGCTAATAAAATCGACTGTTTTTGACTTCCTACGCCGATCGCTCCCTACCGCACCTTTGTACGCCGACGGGGTCGATCGGCTTGTCTTGTGGGACTTCTTGGCAGTCTGTCAGCGAGACAAAAAAACGGCTATCCGGGGCAATAGCCGGATACCCGTTTCCGATGAAAATAAAAAAAATTCATTTTTCCTATTGCATTTTCCGATAGGATGTGATATAGTCTATCTGTTATTGACGATTTTTTAAAAGAGGTGAAACCCATGAAAGAGAGTATCCATCCCGAATACGGTCCGACTACCATCACCTGTGCCTGCGGCAATGTGATCGAGACCGGTTCCACCAAGAAGGATATCCGTGTTGAAATTTGCTCCAAATGCCATCCGTTTTTTACCGGCAAGCAGAAGCTCAACGATATCGGCGGTCGTGCGGATCGTTTCAACAAGCGTTACGGTCTGGGGAAATGAGACTTGTACTGAAAAATGGGGCTGTCGCATCGGCGACAGCCCGTTTTTCGTTACCTGAAAAAGAGCAGGAGGAAAACTGCCATGACAGCTTATCGCACCGTTTCTGCCGAAGCGGAAGCGGAATACACCGAAAAGCGTTCCCGCTTCATTGCGGCGATATGCCCGGTCAGCACCGAAGAACAGGCGCTGGAGTATATCCGCCGGCGCAGTAAAACCTATTGGGATGCCCGGCACAATGTGTATGCCTATGTACTGAGCAACGGCAATCTGTGCCGGTTTTCCGACGACGGAGAACCGCAGGGTACCGCCGGCATCCCCGCACTGGATGTACTGCGAAAGGGAGAACTGACCGATTGCGTGGTGGTCATCACCCGCTATTTCGGGGGCATCCTGCTGGGTGGCGGCGGATTGGTACGAGCCTATTCCCACGCCACCGCCCTCGCTGTCCGGAAAGCAGGCATTGTAGAGATGCGTCCTTGTCTAACCGGGCATATCCTCTGCGACTACGCTCAGTACGGGTGGGTATCTGCGTTGCTGCTCCAGCACGGAGCCATCGTAGAAGGCCCTCTGTTCGACACGGCGGTGACCGTTCCGTTCATCCTACGGGAAGCCGACCGGCAACAACTGGAAAGCGCCCTTACCGACCGCAGTGCCGGTCAACTGACACTGACTGTCACCGGCGAACGGATGGTCCCGTTCCCCGCAGAATAATTTTTTGGCGGAAAAAGAGGATTTTTCCCTTTTACTGCGTATAACAGACAGAAAGGGAAAAATCTTGCCGTTTTCCGGAAAGGAGTATCCTATGGTAGAAAAAATACCGTCGTGGGAAGAAACAGAGCGGCTGTTTCTGTCACCTTATGCTTCCTTTTCCTCTGATACCAAAGGGCGGGAACGGCAGGAAGCCCCCTGTGCTTACCGCACCGACTATCAACGGGATCGAGACCGGGTACTGCACTGCAAATCTTTCCGCCGTCTCAAACGTAAAACACAGGTTTTTTTAGCACCGGAGGGGGATCACTACCGTACACGCCTCACCCATACTTTGGAGGTGGCACAGATCGCCCGCACGATCGCGCGGGCACTGCGCCTGAACGA
>JAZLKY010000024.1:0-2657 GCA_045597885.1 Acutalibacteraceae bacterium
GACCCGTTCGGCGGTGTTTGCCCCGCTTGACCGGATTGGATTGATCGTGATGGATGAGGAGCAGGAGCACACCTACAAATCAGAAGCCAGCCCCCGGTATCATGCACGGGACATTGCCCGCTTTCGTTGCCGTTATCACGGCGCCTTACTATTGCTGACCTCTGCCACCCCATCGGTGGAGAGTTATCATGCCGCCGTCAGTGGACGCTACACTCTGGTGGAGTTGCCGGAGCGGTACGGGGAGACCTGCCTTCCCCAGGTGCAGGTGGCAGATATGCGGCTGGAGCTTGGGACGGAGGCGGCACTGGGGACAACGCTTTTGTCCGCTATGGAGGAATGCTTGGCACAGGGACAGCAGGTGATCCTGTTGCTCAATCGCCGTGGCTTCAACACGCATGTGTCCTGCCGCTCCTGCGGGACGGTGGTCCAGTGTCCCTCCTGTAGTATTTCCATGACATATCACCGTGCCAACAATCGGCTGATGTGCCATTATTGCGGATACACCCGGTCTTTACCGAGGCAGTGCTCGGTATGCGGATCGGATAAGCTTCGGTATGCGGGCTTGGGGACACAGTTGGTGGAGCAGGAGTTGGCAGAACGGTTTCCCGGTGTACCGGTGTTGCGGATGGATACCGATACGACGATGTCCCGTTTCTCCTATGAAAAGAATTTTAAGGCTTTTGCTGCCGGAGAATACCGTATCATGATCGGGACGCAGATGGTGGCAAAAGGATTGGATTTTCCCGATGTGGGATTGGTCGGTGTGCTGTCTGCCGATCAATCTCTGTATGCACAGGATTATCGCAGTTTTGAGACCACATTTTCTTTGCTGACGCAGGTGATCGGTCGTGCCGGTCGGCGGCAGAAGCAGGGAAGGGCTGTCATTCAGACCTATACACCGGATAATCCGGTGATCGAGCTTGCTTCGGCACAGGATTATAAAGGTTTTTACGCATTGGAATGCGCTTCCCGGCATATGATGCATTACCCCCCCTATGCCGATCTGGTCATGATGGGGTTTTCCGGTACGGATGAACAGCGTGTGAGGCAGGCAGTGGAATGGGCTTTACAGTCCCTTCGGACATTGGTAAGGCGTTCGTTCTCTGATTTGCCGTTGATTGCTCTTGATCCGACTCCTGCCGCCGTTTTTCGGGTGGCGGGGAAGTATCGGTACAAACTGTTGATCAAGACAAAGAACACCCGGCGCACAAGAGAGATGCTGAGACAGTTGATGTTGTCGTTTTATCGCGAGTTTTCCGATGGCAAGGTGAATGCCTTTATAGATATAGATCCGGTCTCTGTGTTATGATCAGAAGGGAATGGTACACTGATGGCAATACGAAAGATCCTGACGGATGAAGATCCGATGCTGCATAAGATATGCAAACCGGTGGAAAAATTTGATGAACGCCTGTGGCAACTGCTGGACGATATGCGTGATACGCTGAAACAGGCGGACGGTGTCGGATTGGCGGCACCGCAGGTGGGGATCCAGCGACGGCTGTTCATCATGGATACGGGAGAGGGCGTCAGGGAATGCGTGAATCCCCGTATACTGGAACGGTCGGGGGAACAGGAATGCACAGAAGGATGTCTTTCCAGTCCCGGCGAATACGGAAAGATTCGCCGTCCTCAAACGGTGAGATTACAGGCACAGGACAGGAACGGTAAGTTCTTTATTGTGACTGTCAGTGGATTGGCGGCACAGTGTGCCGATCACGAATGTGATCATCTGGACGGCATTCTGTTCAAGTCCAAGGTGGAACGGATGCTGTCACCGGATGAATTGGAAAAATAGGGAGACAATACGAATGCGTTTGATCTTTATGGGTACGCCGGATTTTGCCGTGCCAAGTTTGGAGCGGCTGTTGCAGGACGGGCATGAGGTGGTGCTGGCAGTGACACAGCCGGACAGACCGATCGGCAGAAAACAGATCGTGACACCACCTGCCGTAAAGCAGTGCGCCGTTGCACATGGGATCCCGGTGTATCAACCGACCTCGGTGAAAACCGATGAGGCATTCGAACGGCTTGCCGCCTGTCGGGCGGAGGCGATCATTGTGGTCGCTTACGGCAAGATCCTGCCGAAGCGGGTGCTGGACATGACGCCGCGTGGCTGTATCAATGTACATGGCTCACTGCTGCCGAAGTACCGGGGAGCGGCACCGATACAGTGGGCGGTGATCAATGGGGATACGCAAAGCGGTGTTACCACCATGCTGTTGGATGAAGGGGTGGATACCGGAGATATCCTGCTGACCTCCTGCCGGGAGTTGGATGACAGCATCACCGGAGGGGAATTGTTTGACCTGTTGGCGGAGGATGGGGCGCAGTTGCTCAGCCGAACATTGAAAGCCGTAGAGGACGGGACACTCTCTCCGCAAAAACAGCCGGCATACGGGGCTTGCTATGCACCCGTTTTGGATAAGCATATTTGCCCACTGGATTGGACTATGGATGCCAAGGCATTGCATGATCGGGTGCGGGGACTGAATCCGTGGCCGGTCGCCACCTGTACACTTAACGGAAAGACGATGAAGGTGTTCCGTTCGCATGTGGGTGATCCTGCCGGGGCGCTTCCCGGAACGGTTGTTTCTCAGTTCCCCTTTGCGGTCGCCTGCGGTGACGGAAGGACACTGATCATTGATGAGTTGCAG
>JAZLKY010000025.1:0-5219 GCA_045597885.1 Acutalibacteraceae bacterium
GTACGCAATTGGACCAAAGAGGGGAACAACGGCTTTTTAGAGCACCCAAGATCGGTGGGCAACCGATATCCGTCCGCACCGCCGCCAAGGGCGGGAGCTGCCGCTCCACCGGTACAGACCAGCACCTGTCGTGCAACGAGAGGATCGCCGTCAGCCTGTACGAGCCACCCGTCTGCGGTCAGTGACAACCCTGTCACCGTCCTCCCGCACTCGATTTGTACTCCCACCGCCTGTGCCTCTAACCGCAGGGCATCCAGTACTGCCCCCGCCTGCTCCGACAACGGATAAACCCGCCCGTTTTCACGCACGGTACAGTCCACCCCGATGGCAGTGAAAAAGGCTATCGTCTCCTGTGGAGAAAACCTGTCGTTCACCGCTTTTGCCAGTGAGGGCGAACCGTGATAGCCGCCGGCGGCGGCATGAATATTTGTCAGATTGCAGGTCCCGTTCCCGGTGGCAAGCAATTTTTTTCCTACTCTTTGTCCCTTTTCCAATAACAGGATGCTATGCTCCTGTTGCTGATCACGGACAGCGTGTCCGAGAAAGACTGCCGCCGCCAGTCCTGCCGCTCCGCCGCCGACGATCACCGTATCCCACATCATCGCATTCCCCTTATTTCGACAGCGACCGCAATGCCTGCCGCACCAGTGTCTCCACCGGCAGACTGCTGTCTAATTTACCAACGGCGGCACTTGCCTCACCGGCAGAGAACCCTAATACCGTAAGCGCATTGACAGCCTGTTCGGCATGGGAAGAAGCGGATGCCGGAACAGAAGCGGCAACAGCCGCTCCCGCAGAGGGTGCAACGGCAGACACCTTGTCCTTGAGCTCCAGCACAATGCGCTGGGCAAGCTTCGGTCCGACACCGGCAGCTTTGGTCAACGCCTTATGATCTCCAGCGGCGACAGCCAATGCCACCCTTTCGGGGGATAGTTCCGACAGGATAGACAGTCCTACCTTCGGTCCAACGCCCGAAATGGCGATCAGTTGTTTAAAGCAGGTCAGTTCATCCTGTCCGGCGAACCCGAACAGTTCAATAGCATCCTCCCGCACATTCATCACAGTATACAGCAGTACCTCCTGTCCTACCGGCGGCATCTGCCGGGCGGTATTGAGAGTGATCTGGCAACGGAATCCCACTCCGCCGCAGGAGACCACCGCCACACGGGTATCGAGATGGATCAGTTCCCCTTTTAAACTGTAGATCATACCGTTTCATCCTTTCTGCGGTTCATCAGAGCGACCTTGACGGTAGAACCGCCATACTGGGCGTGACAGATAGCGATCGCCAATGCATCCGCCGTATCGTCCGGCTTGGGCACGGTTTTCAGCCGCAACAGTCGCTTGGTCATTTCCATCACCTGCGGTTTGTGTGCCTGACCGAATCCCGTCACGGCACTTTTCACCTGTAACGGTGTATATTCAAAGACGGGGATCCCGCTCTTATGGATGGCGAGCATAGTCACCCCTCTTGCCTGCGCCACGTCGATGGCAGTCTTCTGATTGTTCTGAAAATACAGTTTTTCCACAGAAACAGCATCCGGCCGGAACCGGTCGATAATGGCAGTCAGGTCGTCATAGATGATCTCCAACCGCCGGTTGAACGGCATCCCCGCCGGGGTGGTCACCGCACCGAAATCGACCGGGAAGAACCGTCCGTTCTGATAACGAACGACACCCCAGCCGACGATAGCGTACCCCGGATCAATTCCCAAAATCAACATATCGTCATCCGTCCTGCTATTATATCTTGCGCTGTCGCACACCTGCCAGGGCTTCTGCGACCAGTCCGATGATATCTAATTTTTCCTCCGCCTGCTCCACCCGGCGCAGTTTGGGCTTGGTGTCAGGATGGCGGGGAGTAAATACCGTACAGCAATCCTCATATGGCTGGATCGAGATGTCGAAGGTATCAATACGTCGGGCGACCGACACGATCTCCTCCTTGTCCAACCCGATCAGCGGTCGGAATACCGGCATCTGTGCCAGTGCATCCGTCACCGCCATAGCGGGGATCGTCTGACTTGCGACCTGTCCCACGCTCTCTCCGGTGATCAGCGCACCGCATTCTTCCCGGCGGGCGATCTCCTGCGCCAGCCGCATCATAAATCGGCGCATGATCAGCGTGAAATATTCTTCCGGGCAGTGATCCCGTATTTCCTCCTGGATATGGGCAAAGGGAACGGTGAACATGGTCATATGTCCGGCGTACCGACTCACCTTCTCAAGCAGGGAGACGACCTTTTGCTCTGCCCGCTCACTGGTATAGGGCGGTGCGGCAAAATGCACCGCCGTCAACCGCACACCCCGCTTCGCCATCATATAGGCAGCCACCGGAGAATCAATACCGCCGGAGATCAGCACAGCCGCCTTCCCGCCTGTCCCCACCGGCATCCCGCCGGCGCCGGGCAACTGTCCGGCATGGACATAGGCACCGAAGTCCCGGATCTCCACCCGCACCTCAATATCCGGCTGATGCACATCCACCCGCAGATGGGGAAAGTGACCGAGAATATAGCCGCCCACCTCCCGGCTGATTTCCGGAGAAGTCAGTGGGAAATGCTTGTCTGCCCGTTTGGATTCCACCTTGAATGTCCTGCACGCCTGTAATCGGTCTGCCAAATAAGTGACCGCCGTCTGCTGAATGGCAGCAAGGTCTTTTTCTGTTACGGCGGCACGGGAAAAGGCGGCTATCCCGAACACACGGGACACCTGTTCACATGCCTCCTCCCAATCAGCCTCTTCATCCTTCGGCTCAATATATATGGTGGATTGGGCACACCGCACCGAAAAGTCTCCCGCCTGACGCAAGCGGTAGCGCAAATTGTGCATCAGCGCCTCTTCAAATGTGCGCCGATTAAGCCCTTTGAGTGCCAGCTCCCCGTTCTTGATCAGAATGATCTCTCTGTTCCGTTCTTCCATATGGGATATCTTTTCCTTTCCTGTTCATCGCCCTATTCTGCGGCGGGCGATTCCTGCGGCGGCTCTGCCTGTGTCGGCTCAGCCTCTTCTGATCCGGTCGGCTTCGTCGTCGGCGGCTCGGTCGGCTTCGTCGTCGGCGGAGCAGTGGGCTTTGTTGTCGGTGCCGTCGTTCCGGACGGAGCGACAGAAGCCGTACTGCCCGGCGGTGTCACCCGTGTAACTGCTGTCGGCACCGTTTCCGTCGTCTCGGTCGTTTCGGTCGGTAATGTCGTTTCCGAAGAAGTATCTGCGTTGTCAGCCGTCGTCGCTGTCGTCCTGACACGGGTGGTGCGAGACGGCTTGACCTGTGCGGCACTGATCCGGTCGGTATAGTACCGGGGGATCAGCTTTTTTTGCGAGGAATACCAGGAGAACGGCATCAGCACATCGTCATGCCGGCTGATGGCATCGGTACTGATAGTCGGTTCCTGTTCCCTTACACGGCGGGCGGCGACTACGATCCTGCCGTCCCCTGCTCCGAATGTGCTTTTATCCGCCGTGGTCGCCAGTAACAGCAGTTCATCCTCGGCGGTCACGTCAACAGGATAATCGTACAGCGACCTCATCCGCAATTCTTCAACAAAAGCTAAAAAAGATTTTTCATCGGCGAATCCCGTCTGCCGATAATTGAAATAGGTTTCCGCCGTGGCATTCTCATCCGTGATCAGCACAGCAAAAACACGGTATTGCCGTCTTTCAAACAAGGTAGTAAGTGTCAACTCGGTGGCAGTACGCACTTCATTCACACTCGACACCAAGCGATCCATTTCGGAAAACATCTGCCCATCCACACTGTTATTGCCGTATATCAACAACACCCGGTCTGGCACAGTCGGATCGGTCACATGGACAGCACTGTCAAAGAACAGAGCGCCACTGTGATTCTTCTTACCGAAGAAATCCCGGCGAAGATACTTTTCATTATCGGCAAACATCACCGGGTAATCCACCGCCAGTATATCGCTCCCCTCAGAGGAGAAGTGAAGCCATCCCGCTACCTCCGGGTTGGCACGGTACAATTTTTCAAACGCCGCCAGCATGCCGACAGGGAACATCCCGTCAGTGGTGACAGCATCGCCTCTTTGCGGTTCAAAGAGTGCCGCCGCCTTGCCATTCCGGTAGCGACCTATCAACGGGTCGATGCCGAACACCGTCCCGGCAATTGCGGCGGAAAGTATCAACGCCCCTGTCAACACAGCTATCAGGCAACGGCGGAAGCGTTGTTTGCGGTTGCGTGCGTTCCTTTTTGAAAGCCTTACCGCCGGAACATCGGCGGCATCTCCGACAACATTCGCACCGGCTTGTCCGTTCATCTCTTCCGGGATCTCCTCCAACAGATCATCCCAAAAGTTCTGGTCATACTCTCCCGTGGGAGAAACGATCAGCCTGGCAAAATCATCCGTCAGCACATCGTCCTCTTCCTCGACAGTTTTCGTCGGCTTGATCAGATTCAACGCCTCGGAAAGGGAGTACAACTCATCCCATTCCTCCCTTTCCTGCTCAGAGGGATCAGGCGTGATCAAAAAGGCAGGATCCTCCTCCGGCAGAACGGATGAGGTCTCATCTTTTTCCCCCTCCGTATCGGGATCAACAGCGTAATCCTTATCTCTCATCATGATGTTCAACCCTTTCGTGTCCAATCATTAAGGAACGGCGGTCGGTTCTGCGATCCACGCTCAACGCAGTCCGACCAGTCAAAGCAAAAAATGCAAATCGAAAAAAGCGGATCTTATCTGCCTACCGTTTAGCCAGTACCCGGAAGGCTTCCGTCAGTGCCACCACAAGACGGTCAACATCCTCCGCCGTATTTCCGTGATCAAAGCTGATACGCAGGGCGCTGTCGATCTCCTCTGCAGGCAAACCCAATGCCACCAGCACATGGCTGACCGTTCCCTTGGCGCAAGCCGATCCACTGGAAACGTAGATGCCACGCTGTGCCAAAAAATGGAGCAAGGTCTCACTCCGCCAACCGGGGGCAGAAAAATGGACAATATACGGCACACCACCCACCGGCAGATGAAACCGCACCAGTCCGGTCCCGGTGAACTGTTCGATCAGCCGGCATCGAAGCATTTCATAGTGTGTGTGCTGTGCCGCCATGTCCGGCACCAGCGATGCCGCCACCCCGAAAGCGGCGATCAGTGGCACTGCCTGCGTCCCGCCACGCAGCTGCCGTTCCTGTAACCCCCCCAACATCCGGGGCTGTAGACGAACGCCCCGACGAAGGTACAGCACACCGCACCCCTTCGGGCCGTGCA
>JAZLKY010000026.1:0-3009 GCA_045597885.1 Acutalibacteraceae bacterium
GGCGGGGGCACCGGCGGGACCGTCACCGGGGTGAGCCGGTATCTGAAAAAGCAAAACCCCGCCATCCGTGTAGTGGGGGTAGAGCCTGCCGGCTCTCCGGTACTGTCGGGCGGCGAAGCGGGTGCTCACGGTCTGCAGGGCATCGGTGCAGGCTTTTTCCCGGTGGTATTGGATACCGGCAGTTACGATGAGATCATTTCCGTCACCGATGAGGACGCCTACCGTGCCGGACGATTGATGGGAACGAGAGAGGGCATCCTTGTCGGCATTTCCTCCGGGGCGGCACTGGTTGCCGCCATCACCGTGGCGCAACGGGAGGAAAACAAAGGGAAAACGGTCGTGGTTCTCCTCCCGGCTACCGGCGACCGCTATCTTTCCACAAAAATGTTTGCCGAATAAACCGATCAGTTGAGCAGCCATACCCCAGCATTCAGGTAGGCAGCAAAAGAAACCCACAGCAGATACGGCACCAACAGCCAGCCGGCAAGCGGCTTGATCCGGGCGAAGCGCAGTAGTGTCACCAGAATCAATCCCCACAGCAGGATCAGCCACACCAGTGCCAGCAAATACGTTTTGAAATTGAAGAACAGCGCTGACCAAAAGAAGTTGACTGCCAGTTGTGCGCCATACACCGTCAGTGCTTCCCGCTTCGCCCGTTGGGACACATTCCCGGTGACCACCAGATAGGACGCCCAACCCATCAGCAGATACAGGATCGTCCACGCCACCGGAAACAGCCACATCGGCGGTGAGAGTGACGGCTGTGTAACGGTATCAAAGTTTTTCATTCCGCTTGAGGACAGGAGAGCGGACAGTCCGCCCACCGCCAGCGGGATCGCCAGACAGACCAATAGTGTTTTCCAATTTTTCTTCATCTAATATCACCCGGAACTACTGTATGCGTTCCGGGTGATATTTATACATTGTCCGCATTCAAGTGTAACGGTTTTCTATCTTGATAACCGCATTGAGCCGGTGATCTTCTTTCCGCAGACCGTCCTGCAACGTCTGTGACAGCGTATCGGCGTGAGGATAATCAAACGGTACAGTCACATCAAACAGCACATTGGTATGGGTGTCTCCCGGCACAACACGGAAATCGTGCATCGTCAAGTGTCCGTCAATATCGTTCAGCAGCCCCATCGTAAGTGCTTTGAGCCGCAGGGTTTCGGGGTTATCCGTATCCACCGGATCCATATGGATGCAACTGATGATATTGTACTTCTCCAGCAAAAGCCGTTCGATCTGATCAATCCGGTCATGGCTGATCAGAATATTCTCCGATGCCGGCACTTCTGCATGGAGAGAGACAAACACCCTGCCCGGACCGTAATCATGGACCATCATGTCATGGATCCCCACGATCCCCTCGGTGGTGAGGACCGTCTGCTCGATCCCGTCCACCAATGCCTCATCCGGCTTCCGCCCCAGCAGAGGAGAGACCGCTTCCCGGATCACCGAGAAGCCCGACCACATCACAAACAGCGCCACCAGCAAGCCGACCGCCCCGTCTATCTTCAGTCCGGTGAACCGGCTGACCAAAGAACTGATCAGCACCACCCCCGTACAGATCACATCGTTCCGGCTGTCTGCACCGGAGGCGATCAGCGCATCCGAGCGGATCCTTTTTCCGATCTTCCGGTAAAAAACCGCCATCCATAGCTTGATAATGATCGCCGCCGCCAGTATCGCCACCGTCAACCATTGCACTTCAGCGGCGACCGGGTGAAGGATCTTGTCAAATGCCGTCTTCCCCAGTTCAAATCCTGCCAGCACGATCAGCACCGCCACACCCATAGCGGACAGATACTCCACCCGTCCGTGACCGAAAGGATGCTCTTTATCCGCCGGTGCGCCGGACAGCTTAAAGCCCACCAGTGTAACGATCGACGATCCCGCATCCGACAAATTGTTGAAGGCATCGGCTACGATGGCGACACTGTGGGCAAATATCCCCGCCAACAGCTTGATAAGGCACAGCAAGATATTGCACAGAATCCCCGTAACGCCCGCCGTGCGTCCATAAGCATAGCGCACCGCCGGATCGGTCACCTTTTCGTGATCCGGAACAAACCGTCGGATGATCCTCTCTGTCAGCACTCTACTCACACCTTCCTGTTATAGATGGCATACAGATACGTTGCCACCCCTTCCTCCGCATTGGAGGGAATGATCCGATCCGCCGCCTCCCGTGCTTCTGCCGAGCCGTTTGACACACACAGCGCCAGATCCGCCTCCCGGAACATCGGGATGTCGTTGCCGTTATCCCCGAACGCCACCACCCGGTCAGCACCGATCCGCCGCCGCAACCGTTTGACCCCCGTTGCTTTGGTCGCATCCTCCCGGCTCACTTCAAGGAACCAGTTGTCCGATGCATAGGTGTCGGCATACAGCGACAGGCGGATACCGGGAATCTTTTCGAGCCGGCTTTTCAATGCCTGCTGCTCCGCCTGTCCCGCCTGACAACTGAAAAATACTGCCGGGCGATCATTGAGCCGGGGGACCGCATGGAAGAAGCGATCAAACCGACGGCCGTCCGCCATCGACCGCTCAATACACGCCCGTTCTTTGTCCCGAAGAGAAGAATAGTACACATGGATCTCATTCCCCCGCCGGCGATAGACCTGCGGATGCCGTCCCGCGCTGCGAAAAGCCTCCAGCACAGCATGTACCGTATGAGAATCCATCTCACAGCATTGCAGGATACGGCGGTGGAACAGGTCATACAACAGCACCCCGTTCAGCAACACCAATGGAAGACGGAAATGAACCCGCCCCAGCCCGATGGCTTCAGCGCCGATGATCCCCCGGCTGGTCGCAACAGAGATCGGCATTCCCCGGCTGATCAGTCGGTTCAGCGTTTCCTCCGACTGTGCTGAGAGCGTACCGTCAGGCAACAGCAATGTGCCGTCCAGATCACTGACATACAAGGTGCGGCGCCCTTTTTCGATGGCACGGAATACAAACTGAAAATAAGCCACACCGTAGTGATGGAAAGAACGGGATTCC
>JAZLKY010000027.1:0-1198 GCA_045597885.1 Acutalibacteraceae bacterium
GGTGCCCACGAAAGCGGTCGCATCGGAGAAGATCCCAACGGCATCCCCAACAATTTGATGCCGTACATTTCTCAGGTCGCCATCGGAAAGCTTCAGCAGTTGTCCGTGTTCGGTGATGATTATGACACACCCGACGGCACCGGTGTGCGGGACTATATCCACGTTGTCGATCTGGCGAAAGGGCATGTCAAGGCGGTAGACTATGCGCTCAGCCATACCGGAGCAGAGGCTATCAACCTCGGAACCGGAGTCGGGTACAGCGTATTGGATCTTGTCAATGCTTTCAAGGATACCAACGGTGTGGACGTCCCCTACCGCATTGCGCCTCGGCGTGAGGGCGATGTGGCAGTGTGCTATTCTGACCCAGCCAAAGCCGCCGCTCTGCTCGGATGGAAAGCCGAGAAGAATGTCCGGGATATGTGCCGAGATACTTGGCGGTGGCAATCCAACAATCCCAAGGGATTTGATCAATAAAAAACGGTTGCCCGCAAACTGCCGATAAAACACCAAGCGCCCCCCCGGTCTTGCTGATGCAAAGCCGGGGGAGCGTTATTGTTCAAATCCGTTTGGGACAGCCGCTTAAGATCTATTGCCGCCGCCCGTGCGCAAATATAGCACGCCGTTATTCTTTGGGATCATTCTGTGTCACAGTGACCAGCAGATCAACGCCGTGGGCGGCATCACCGTAATAAGTCCACACCGCATTCCCGGAAGGGATCAGTCGGGCTTTGACAGTCTGTTTGCCGACAGTGGCGGTATTTTCCATATCGACTTCCACCGTAAAACTGCCGGTAGCCGCCATATCCAGTTCTTTTGAAGTGCCGCACAGCACCACGCCGGTCACCTTGTTCTGTTCCGGAGAAATGGAGTAGCCGGCAGGACAGTTGACGACCTTGAAGGTGTCAGCACGGACCGGCACATCCACCACCCTTTGAGTAATATCACTCAATTGCAGTTTGGCTGTCACTGTCTCACTGCCATTGACCGGTCGTATACCGTCTGCCGCCTCCAGCGTGATCCGGCGGACGGTCTCATTCCCTTTGATCTGATCAAAATCCAACTGTATCTGTTGCTGAAGCGATTCGACATAATCATCCAATGCCGCAGGAACGCCCCACAGATCCAACGCCGATGGGGATACCGTGATCAGATTGCTCTTCTGATAGTTCCGGGGAGCATGAAGGACCGTCGGCTTTAA
>JAZLKY010000028.1:0-3785 GCA_045597885.1 Acutalibacteraceae bacterium
GCCCACTTTTTGTAGGTGCCAGCCACAGGATGCTGGAACCGGGTGGGGTTGGTGGAGTTGCCCGTGATGGAAACGCCGACATTCTCCAGCTTCATGATGGCGACCCCTTCGGGAACATTGTCAGCACCGTAGCATTTGACCGCCGCACGAGGTCCCTTGGAGAATGGTTTTTCTTCTACAACGGTCACCTCTTCGGTATAAGGATCGAAGCTGGTCTCAACATAGGTGAAACCGTTGATCCGGCTGATAATATAAGCGGCATCTTTCCCTAAGCCGTTCAGAATGACACGCAATTGATTCTTCCGTACCTTGTTGGCATTGAGAGCGATCTTAATAGCTCCCTCTGCGGCGGCAAAAGACTCATGCCCGGCAAGGAAGCAGAAGCACTCGGTCTCCTCACTGAGGAGCATCTTCCCCAAATTGCCGTGTCCAAGTCCCACCTTGCGGTTTTCAGCCACGGAGCCGTTGATACAAAATGCCTGCAAACCGATACCAATGTTGGCGGCAGCAGTAGCGGCGGTCTTATCACCGGATTTTTCCGCCGCCTTTAAAGCAATAGCTGAACCGACGGTATATGCCCATTTGGCATTCTCAAAACAGATGGGCTGTGTCTCCTGCACGGTGGTATAAGGATCAATACCGTACTGATCACAAACGCTCTTGCATTCGTCAATGGACGAGATGCCGTATTCTTTCAAAACGCCGAGGATCTTCGCCTCACGTCTCTCATATCCTTCAAACTGTGCCATATCTCCCGTCCCTCCTTCTTATTCCTTGCGGGGGTCAATATACTTGACCGCACCGTCTTCTTCGCTAAATCTGCCGTAATGACCGATGGATTTTTCGTACGCCTCATTGGGCTCCATGCCCTTCTTGATGAAATCGGTCATCTTGCCCAAAGAAACAAATTCGTACCCGATGACCTCATCATTCTCATCGAGAGCCATCCGAGTACAATACCCTTCGGTCATCTCCAGGTAGCGAACCCCCTTCGCTTTGGTGCCGTACATAGTGCCAACCATAGAGCGGAAACCCTTGCCGAGGTCCTCCATGCCGGCACCGATGACCAAACCGTCATCGGAAAAAGCAGACTGACTGCGACCGTAGACGATCTGCAGGAACAGTTCTCTCATAGCGGTAGTGTTGGCATCACAAACCAAGTCGGTATTCTACGCCTCCAAAATGGTCTTGCGGGGGAGGATCTCCGCCGCCATAGCCGCCGAATGTGTCATACCGGAACAGCCGATCGTTTCCACTAAAGCTTCCTCGATCACACCGTTCTTGACATTGAGGGATAATTTACATGCACCCTGCTGAGGGGCACACCAGCCAACACCATGGGTATAAGCGGAAATGTCAGTGATTTCTTTCGCCATCACCCATTTGCCTTCCTCCGGGATAGGCGCCGGACCGTGATGCGGTCCCTTGGCGACCGGGCACATGTTTTCTACTTCACGGGAATAAGTCATATTGGTGCTCCTTTCGGTTTTTCTGTACATCCGTTTTTGTACAAACCTTATTATATCCATCTTTTTCCGTATTTGCAAGAGGAAAGAACAATTTTATTGGATATGAGCAAACAAATTGTTTTTTAATGCCGCAATTTTTATTTGCATTCACAGAAAATTCACAATCAGTTGATAAAATGACCGTGTGTATAAACTGGCATGACGGATAAGGAGATCCTAACGGACATGAAAAAAGAAAGCAAGCGGATTATAGAACGAAAGTTCGGACGATTTCTGACAGTAGAAACCACCGTTCCCCGTTTGATCGGCGGCGGCATTTTTACGCTTTTTATGGTAGGGTTGGTTATATTTCATTCATCTGCTTTTTTGCAGACACCGGATGTTCCATACGGCAAACTGTTGTTTTCACTCTGTATCATAGCCTCTCTGGTAATGGGGATCATCACTGTTTTCGGATGGCATCTATCGGGAAAACCCAGCACAGTGGTCAGTGTCACTGTTTTCTGTCTGTTGCCGATCGTTGCCATGACGATGGTCGAGTGTCTGAACGGCATATTTACTTGGGACTGGTCACCGCAAACATTGTTGCTGAACTACATCCTGTACTTTCTGTTCTATGGATTGGTTTATGTTTTTTCCGGCAGTTTACGCCTGCCCATGCTGATATGCAACCCAATATTTTTTGCCCTTGGACTGACAAACTACTATGTCATGGCATTTCGCGGCACACCATTTGTCCCCATCGACCTGATGGCGGCAGGGACAGCCGCCAATGTTGCCGCTAATTATGATTTTTCTTTCAATTATCAGGTGGTCATCGCTATCGTCCTGTTAGCGTTTTTAGAGATCACCGCCTTCAAACTGCGTACTCCCGACATGGATATCGTCATCAAGATCGCCAGCCGTACATTTTTCGGCACGCTGATCCTGTGTGTGGTAGGACTGTATGTTTTTACAGACCAATATGCCAAAGCCGGACTGAAACCGGATTTCTGGAACCAGGCACGGGGATATCATAACACCGGCGTTGTGATGAATTTCTGTCTTAATACCAAATATCTTCATTTTTCAAAGCCTGACGGATATAACGCCGATGAAATCGACGACATTGTCTACCGAAATTCCGTCGAAGATTCCGCTACCGGAGAAACGCCCAACATCATTTGCATTATGAATGAATCGCTGGCTGACATGAGCGTTCTCGGTAATGTACAGACCAATATTGATTACATGCCCTTCCTCAACAGTCTGGAAGAAAACACGGTAAAGGGCAATCTGTATGTTCCGGTCGTCGGTTCGGGAACCAGCAATACAGAATTTGAATTTCTGACCGGTGTGTCCACCTCTTTTTTTCCTGCCGGCAGCAATGCCTATATGTTATATGTCAAGAACCCTCTTTATTCTTTGGTATCCACCCTTGGTTCACAATCTTACAACAAATTAGCTTTCCATCCATATTACGCAAGCGGCTGGAACCGAACCAAGGTCTACCAGCATCTTGGTTTTACGGAGTTCCGCTCGATCCTTTCGGTCCTCCCCTATGAGATACTGTCCGCTTACCAAAATTCCGCTTTTGACTCCGCCACACTTGAAAACATGGTCGAAGCCGCCTATCCCGGACAGAATGTACTTTTACGGCACTATGTCAGCGACAGCTACAACTACAAAAAGGTTATAGAATATTATGAGAACCGGGATCGGTCTGTCCCCTTTTTCCTTTTCAATGTTACCATGCAGAATCACGGGGGATACTCCGAGCAAGCAGATAATTTTGAGCAGGAAGTGTATGTGACCAATGCGGATGGGAGTGTTGCCGACCGGATCAATTCTCAAGGGCTGCGGGTGATGGCATACCCGAAAGCCAATCAGTTCTATTCTTTGATGAAACGGTCAGATGAAGCCTTTCGTGAATTGATTGAATATTTCAGCCAGCGGAGCGATCCGACGATCATCTGCATGTTCGGGGATCATCAGCCCAGTATTGAGAGCGGTTATATCCGGGAGCTGATGGGCGTCTCATCACTTTACAATCTTTCTACACAAGAGAACCAGAAACGATATATCACCCCATTCTACATTTGGGCAAATTATGATATTCCGGAGCAGCAGATCGACAAGCTGAGCGTCAACTATCTATCGTCATATCTGCTGAAGATCGCAGGTGTCAACACAACACCGTTCAACCGTTATCTGCCCAAGTTGAGCGAACAGTTGCCGGTCATCGACTCGGTAGGATATATTGATGCCGACGGAAACTATTATGCCAACGGTCAAAAATCAGACTACTCCCCTCTGCTGGACGAATATGAACGGGTC
>JAZLKY010000029.1:0-1617 GCA_045597885.1 Acutalibacteraceae bacterium
ACTACCGACCGTGACGGGCAGACACCGTTTGCGACACTGCCGTCGGTCGACCCGGCACTGACCATGCGGCCGGGGAATAAAGATCCGTTCATCCCCTATTCCCTCCGGATAACGGTACCGGGATTTCTGACGGTCATCTACGAAAATATTCCGGTATACGGCGGAAACCGTGTCACCCAACCGGTCCCCATGTTCCCGCTCATGCCGGGAGAAAACAACGACATTCCGAAAGTATACTATTCTGACGGCCCTGCCGATCTGTAAGGAGGGAAAAGCACATGACCGGGACTCCGTTCATTCCCCGTGTGATCCGGGTACATCTGGGGGCACCGTCGGTGGCGGCAGAGAATGTCTATGTACCCTTTCCAGACTATATCAAAAATGTTGCCTCCAGTGAAATCTATCCCACCTGGCCGGAGGAAGCCCTCCGAGCCAATATCCTGGCACAAATATCCTATGCGCTCAACCGCTACTATACCGAATGGTATCCCAGTCAGGGCTATGACTTCGACATCACCAATTCCACCCGATTTGACCAGTCCTATGTGCCGGGCAGAGAGATATATGATCGCATCGGGCGGATCGTTGATGAATTGTTCAATACCTATGTTGTCAGAGGAAACAGTGTGGAACCGTATTTCACTCAGTACTGCAACGGAACCACCACCACCTGTGACGGACTCTCCCAATGGGGAACTGTACCGTTAGCAGAACAGGGGCTGGACAGTCTGTCCATCCTGCGGCGCTATTTTGGCGACGATATCCGACTGGTGGAAAACGCCCCCATCCGTGACGGCTTACCATCCTATCCCGGCCGTCCCCTGCGGGTAGGCAGCTCCGGCAACGATGTCCAGCAGAAGCAGATCCAGCTCAACCGCATTTCCAGCAATTATCCCGGCATTCCCAAAATACCCGCCCCGGACGGCGTGTTCGGGGTGGAAACAGAGGATGCTGTCAAGGCGTTTCAGCGCATATTCAACCTAACGCAGGACGGCATCATCGGCCCGGCGACATGGAATCGGATCTCTTACCTCTTCAATGCCGTAAAACGTCTGAGCGAACTGGATTCGGAGGGACTGCCCTTCGAGGAACTGCCACAGGAATTTTCTCAATCGCTTTCGCTCGGCAGCCGTGGACGGGACGTATCTGTCATTCAGTACTATCTCAATGTGATCGGTGAATTCTACGATACCATCCCTCGTGTCAATATCGACGGGATCTTCGGACCCGCCACCGATGCCGCCGTCAGAGCATTCCAGCAGACCTTCGGGCTGGAAACGACCGGGGTGGTGGAACGCTACACATGGCAAAGCATGACGGATGTCTACGAGACTCTGCGGAACAGCGTTTCTTCCATTGACGGCGGTGTACCACTGTTCCCCGGAAAGGTTCTGCGGATCGGTTCTCAAGGGGAAGATGTTGCCGCCGTACAGGAGCATCTGGCATATTTGTCTTCTGTTTTCCCTTCTATACCCGCCCCTTCTGTCACCGGCATCTTCGGGCAGGAGACGCAGGATGCCGTCGTAGCATTCCAACTGCTGTACGATCTGATCCCAAACGGCATCGTAGGCGCAGTCACCTGGGATACCATCGCCGCCGTATATTCCACTGTCCGTT
>JAZLKY010000030.1:0-7705 GCA_045597885.1 Acutalibacteraceae bacterium
GATTCATTCCTTGCGTTAAGAAATACATTTGCAACCGGTGCCCCTGGATGGGTTCGATTGACTTCGCCGGTCAGTATCCAAAAGGGATTATGTTTGTTTTTTGTGCCGGTACGGTATGGAAAACGGTTGCTTGCTCCTCATCTGGTCGGGTATCTGGATAATGGGCAACAGCACGGTGTGTCCGGAATCGAAGCGGCTTGTGACGATGTTCTACGACGGTATTCCGGGACAGCAACCGCCAAGTTTGCTGTTGACGGAACAGGTCAGTGCCTGACCGGGATCGCTCCGGTAACGGAAAATACGTTATCCAAAGCCGGCGGAGGGATCGTTCTGACGATCGACTCCGTTATCCAGCGAACGATCGAGGATCTTGGCTCACAATATTTGAAAAAGGGCGCTGTTGTCATCATGGATCCTTATTCCGGAGCAATAAAGGGGATGGCAAGTTTTCCGTCTTTTCAGCCTCAGACGGTTGCCCAAAGCATTGCCGTTGACGATGGGGCTTTGGTCAACAGAGCGCTGTCTCTATATGATTGCGGATCGGTTTTTAAGATCGTTACAGCCGCCGCCGCTTTAGAATCCGGTGTTTCCCCGCAACAACTTTTTTTCTGCGCCGGTAATTATTCGGTGGGGGATACGGTTTTTCATTGTCACAACCGTTCGGGACAGGGGTGGCTTGATCTGTCTTCGGCTTTTGCCGGATCCTGTAATTTATATTTTATTCAGTTAGCGAAACAAGTGGGAGCAGAAAGACTTGTTTCTGTTGCCGATGATCTGGGCTTTTGCCGTAGGATCTCTCTCGCTGACGGAATAGGGACCGCTATGCCTGCTTTTCCGACGGTTGGATCGCTTGTCGGATCGCCTGCCGCTCTTGCAAATATGTCTTTCGGTCAAGGATATTTGTCGGCATCTCCCCTTCACATTGCTCAACTGGTTTCAACGGTTGTCAACGATGGTAAAACAGCGCCGCCGTATCTGATAGAGGGCTCGGTCGATGAAAACGGGGTTTATTCTCCCGAAAAAAAGGCCGCCGCTTACGATGTGCTGTCTGCCGAAACTGCCTCCCGTTTACGAAGTATGATGATTGAGGTGGTAACAAAGGGGACCGGCTCCTCCGCCCGTTCGGATCGTGTTTCCGTCGCCGGCAAGACCGGGACCGCCGAGACGGGACAAATAGGGGAAAAGAATAAGGTCGTACAGAGTTGGTTTGCCGGTTTTTTCCCGGCGGAAGACCCACAGTTCGCAGTTGCTGTTTTAGCGGAGGATGCAGATAACAACGGGGGGCGTTCTGCAGTGCTTTTCCGAAAGATCGCAGAAGCATTGGCAGAGTCGTTTTTTTAGCACCGGTTTTATTTCCTTTAGACCGTTCGGCGTCTTTCATAAGGAAGGTTCTTTTCTTCTTTCCGTGAAAACCTCTTTTTGCGTGAAAGAAATCTGCAAAAATGAATCGAATTTTTGAATCTTTGCCGAACCGTAGGGGACGGGCTTGCCCGTTCCGATGAATAACTCGCCAAACTGAGTTTTTACGGTATAGTCGAAGGGAGACAATATCTTGCCTGCGGGCTCGGTCGCTGTATGGCTCTGACAGTCCCCCGGACTGTCATTCACTACCGTGCGGTGCCTGTCGGATGCGGCGGTAATCGGGGTGCGGTTTACGCAATTGATTCGGTGTTGCGCTCGACGGAACGGTCAAGACCGTTCCCTACTGTGTTGCCGTGGATTTTGCGGGCTGCTCGGCGGGACGATGGGCATCGTCCCCTACGAACACCGTTCGAAGTGCGTTGGCAAATCAAACACACATTTTCACTGTTTTAGGAAAAGAACCATAAGGAAAAAACACTTGACAAACACTGTGCTTTTCATTATAATAAAACAATAAAAATGTTGATGGAGACTAACCGGATGCAAAAGCCGTACAGAGAGAACGCCTGCCGTTAGCCGGTGCTGAGAGGGCGTTCCGTGACTTGACCGGATGCCCCTCCGGAGTTTCACCGTGGAAAGCGGCGACGGCTGACATCCGTTATTTTGTTCGAAAGCGGTCGGGCGGATTGCAATCTGTTCGGCAAATTGGGTGGTACCACGGAACTTCCGTCCCATAGTGGGATGGAAGTTTTTCTTTTAGTGAGAAGGAGGAGAAACAAAATGGAAAATCAAAGAAAAAAGTATGGCGTCAATGAATTGAGAGAAATGTATTTGTCCTTTTTTGAAGCGAAGGGACATCTGCGTTTGCCCAGTTTTTCTCTTATTCCTCAGGGCGACAAGAGCTTACTGTTGATCAATGCCGGTATGACACCGTTGAAGCCCTATTTTACCGGGGCGGAGATCCCGCCGCGTAAACGGGTGACCACCTGCCAGAAGTGCATTCGCACCGGAGATATTGAGAATGTTGGCAAGACTGCCCGTCACGGTACTTTTTTTGAAATGTTGGGCAATTTTTCTTTTGGTGATTATTTTAAACACGATGCCATTAACTGGTCGTGGGAGTTTTTGACAGAGGTTGTGGGGTTGGATCCTATGCGTCTCTATCCCTCGATCTATGTTGACGATGACGAAGCCTTTGACATTTGGAACAAAGAAGTCGGTATCCCGGCTGACCGTATCTTCCGATTCGGAAAGGAAGATAATTTCTGGGAACATGGCGCCGGTCCCTGCGGTCCCTGTTCAGAAATATATTATGACCGTGGTGAGCAGTACGGGTGCGGAAACCCTGACTGTACTGTCGGATGTGACTGTGACCGCTACATGGAAGTCTGGAACAATGTTTTTACCCAGTTTGACAATGACGGAAACGGGAATTACACAACACTCGAAAATAAGAACATTGATACCGGTATGGGGCTGGAACGATTGGCTGTTGTCGTGCAGGATGTTGATTCTATTTTTGACGTTGATACGCTTCGTGCCTTGCGCCAGCACGTATGTGATCTTGCAAAAAAGGTATATAAAGAAGATCATCAGGCAGATGTATCTATCCGCTTGATCACCGACCATATTCGCTCTGCCACTTTTATGATATCTGATGGCATCATGCCGACCAATGAGGGTAGGGGATATGTGCTGCGTCGTTTGATCCGCCGTGCCGCCCGTCACGGCAGATTGCTGGGTATAAATGGTGCATTCCTGGCGGCACTCAGTAAGACGGTTATTGACGGTTCAAAGGACGGATATCCCGAACTGGCAGAGAAGCAGGATTTTATTCTGAAAGTATTGACCAATGAAGAAAACCAATTTAATAAAACGATTGATCAGGGACTGAAGATCCTCTCCGATATGGAATCCCAATTACAGCGAACGAGGAAAAATCAACTGGATGGTGTTTCGGCGTTTAAACTGTATGACACCTATGGCTTCCCCATTGATCTGACGAAAGAAATATTGGAGGAGAAAGGGTATTCGATTGATGAAGACGGCTTCTCTTCCGAGATGGAACAGCAGCGTGTCCGTGCGAGAGAATCCCGGAGCGTTACCAACTATATGGGCGCTGATGCGACAGTGTACGATCAGATCGACGCTACTGTTACGTCGACATTTGTCGGATATGACCGCTTGACAGCCAAGTCTGCTATCACTGTATTGACGGGCGAAAATGAGCTGACGGATGTCTTGATGGAAGGACAGCGAGGAACTGTTTTTACCGACGAGACACCATTCTATGCTACCATGGGCGGTCAAGAGGGAGATACCGGTATAATTATCGGAGATAATGGTATTTTCCGTGTCAAAGAGACGATAAAACTGCGTGGCGGTAAAGTAGGCCATGTGGGTGAAGTCGAAAGCGGTATGTTATCGGTGGGGGATGCGGTTTGCTTGACTGTCAACGAAAATGACCGCACAGACACCTGTAAAAATCATAGTGCCACTCATTTGTTGCAGAAGGCACTTCGCACCGTCCTGGGAAGTCATGTTGAACAAAAGGGATCGTTGGTAACGCCGACCAGATTGCGTTTTGACTTTGCTCATTTTCAGGCGATGACGCAGGAGGAACTGGCATCGGTAGAGGAAATGGTCAACCGTCAGATCAACGCAGATTTGGCAGTAGTCACAGAAGAAATGTCGGTGGAGGATGCCAAAAAGAGTGGCGCCATGGCACTGTTTGGAGAAAAATACGGTAAAACTGTGCGTGTTGTTTCTATGGGAGACTATTCAAAAGAGCTGTGCGGCGGCACTCATGTGTCCCATACCGGCTCGATCTCCCTGTTTAAGATCCTGTCTGAGAGTGGTGTTGCCGCCGGTGTGAGACGGATCGAAGCTTTGACCGGCAGTCATGTCTTGGCGTACTACCGTCTGCTGGAAGAAAGAATGGGCAAGATTGCTGAGATACTCAAAGCCAAAGATGAGGATATTGAAGACCGTATTCGCCATCTTCAACTGCAAGCTAAAGAACTTACTGCCGAGAATGAGCACTTGAAGAATGAAATGGCAAAAAAAGCGATCGGTGATGTAACCGATGCTGTTCAGGAAATCAAGGGGATCAAGGTGTTGGCTACCCGTGTTCCCGGATTGGATACCGCCGGATTACGTGAACTCGGTGATCAACTGCGGGATAAAATCGGTGAAGGAATTGTCGTGTTGGTCACTGCCACTGAGGATAAGGTCAGCATACTGGCATTAGCAACCGCCGGCGCTATTGCCAAAGGAGCGCATGCCGGTAATATCGTTCGGCAGATCGCCACTGTTTGCGGCGGAAAAGGCGGCGGCAGACCCGATTCCGCTATGGCGGGCGGCAAGGACGTCAGTAAGGCGGATGCGGTCGTAGCAGCCGTGCAGGATACGGTCAGTAATATGCTACAGTAAGATGAAGGAGGAACAAAAAATGGGTGACTGTATATTTTGTAAGATCGTTACGGGAGAGATCCCATGCTCTAAAGTGTATGAGGACGAAACGGTGCTTGTGTTTAAGGACATAGAGCCGAAAGCACCGGTTCACGTTTTGTTCATTCCTAAGGCGCATCTTTCGGGTGTTCGTGATCTGACGGCGGAGAACGCTGATATTGTGGCGCATATTTTTGCGGTGATCCCTGTTGTTGCTGCTGAGCTTGGACTCTCGGATTATCGAGTGGTTACCAACAACGGTATTGATGCCGGTCAGACGGTACAGCACCTTCATTTTCATCTGCTCGGCGGATCTAAGTTGGGTGAAATGGGATAAATTATGAATTATCTCATTATTGATTTGGAATGGAACGGCAGTTGGTCAAAGAAAGCACACGGGTATTTTAATGAGATCATTGAATTGGGCGCTGTCAAATTAGATGAGCATTTTCATGAGATAGACCGTTTGCAGGTCAAGATCCGACCGACTGTCAGCAAAAAATTGTCCGGGATCGTTACTGATCTGACCAATATCACTCAAGAAGAATTAGAGGATGGTACGACATTTCCCGAAATGGTAAAGGCCTTTTTAGATTTTGCCGGAAATGCTCCTTTTGCCGTACTGACATGGAGCACTACAGATTTGCTGGTGCTGATGGAGAATTGCCATTTCTATTTTGGGGAAAGTACTATTCCCGGCTTGACCTATTACATGGATTTCCAAGCCTATGTACAAAAACAGATGGGGATCAGTTCCGGGCAGCAGCTGGGACTGGCAAAAGCCGGAGAAATGCTGTCTATTCCGGAAGATTCTATCTCATTCCACCGTGCTTTGGATGACAGTTTGCTAACGGCTCAGATCCTGTACCGTATCGTCTCTGATCGTGAAGCGTTTACGGATAACATTCGTACGGTGAATGAGGAGTTTTATCGCCGATTGACATTTAAGGCTGTTATTCTTAGCGATATCGGTGATACGAGGATCAAACGGAGCGATCTTCAGTTTGATTGCCCGGTTTGTAATGCGGTCTTAAAGCAAAAGACAAAATGGCGTTTTTTCAGTCGGGCATTTCACGCTGATTTGTTTTGCTCAGAATGTGAAAAAAAGTATATTGGCTGGGTACAGTGTCGCTTGCAATATGACGGGCTATCAGTGCGGCGTAAGTTGACGGAAAAAGTTAATACCGACCCGGAGAATGCCGAAAATGGGAAAGCGGAAAAAACGGTGTGATTGAGTTTCCCCGTTTTGAGACGGGGACAAATTGCCTCCCATATATTGTTGTATGGGGGGATGGAGAGTGAATAGAAGGCGAAGCGTGTTTGCTCATCGGCAGAACCGGTTTTCGTGGCGGTTGACGATGCTGTTTTTGCTTGTTCTTCTTGTTTTGCTATGGCTTCTTTTTCGTTTTCGTCCGACATTAACTACCTTTGCGGAAAATGCCGCTAAATGGCAAGCGGAACAAATTACCAACGAATCTGTATCCAATACGCTGTCATCGTATGCCGATCTGTGCCGGTCAATGATTCAGGTCTCCTATAACGAGCAGAAGATACTCTCTTCTGTTATGGTGGATACCGTGTCGGTCAATACGGTAAAAACGGCAGTCACTTCCTTAGTGATGAAACAGATGGCAGGTCAAAACCGTTTATCGGTCTCTGTTCCGCTTGGAACATTGCTTGGGATAAAGTGGCTGAGCGGATGGGGACCTGAGATCGTTTTTCCGGTCAGTATTACATCGGGTGTGCTGTCGGATGTCTCCAGCTCGCTGATCTCGGTCGGTATTAATCAAAGTGCTTTCCGGGTTTTGATTCGGGTATCGGTCAATATTGCCGTGATTACGCCCGGCGGGAGATCAAATGTTTCGGTGGATGCTTCGTTTCCTATGGCAGAGACGGTCCTGTTAGGTGAGGTTCCGGATACTTTCACAGAGGTATACGGAGATGACCAGTCGGTATTGGAAAAAATATTCAATTATGCTGTTACGGATTGAGACCGTAACGTTGTTGACCTGCCCTGTTCTGATCATACGAGAAAGGATGCTTTTTCTAACGAAAGCAAGGGTGCTAAATATGAATATTGATGACGCAAAAGGCAGAATAGAAGAATTGAACCGTCAAATCAAATATCACAGCAAGCGCTATTATGATGAGGATGCGCCGGAAATTGAGGACGATGCTTTTGATGCACTGACACGTGAATTGCGGGAATTAGAAGAAGAATATCCCGATTTGATCACGCCGGATTCTTATACTCAGCGGGTTCACGGTACGGTATCATCTCTTTTTGATCCTGTTCATCATGAAGTGCCATTGGGCAGCCTGCAGGATGTTTTTTCAGAGGCAGAAGTACGGGAATTTGACCAGCGTGTCCGGCAAACGGTAAGCGATCCGGTCTATGTGGTAGAACCGAAGATCGACGGATTATCTGTCGCAATCGAGTACCATAACGGCAGGTTTTATCGGGGAGCAACACGGGGAGATGGGCAAACCGGAGAGGATGTTTCTGCTAATTTAAAGCAGATCGGCGCTATCCCGACTGTTTTGGCAGAACCGGTTGAGCGGTTGATCGTACGTGGTGAGGTATTTATGCCACGGGAAAGCTTTGCCGCTTTAGTTAAAGAGCAGGGGGAAATTGGGGGAAAAGCATTCAAAAACCCTCGAAATTCTGCCGCCGGAACTTTACGGCAAAAAGATTCATCCGTTGTTGCTCACCGTCGCCTTTCCATATTTGTATTTAATCTACAACTGATTGAAGGGGAAGTCATTCTAAGTCATTCCGCCTCACTGGAAAGGATGCGATCATTGGGATTTAATATCATACCGTTTTATACCGTAGTCCACAACGCCGATGAAATGATCCGGGAGATTCGCCGTATAGGCGATCTTCGATCGG
>JAZLKY010000031.1:0-1396 GCA_045597885.1 Acutalibacteraceae bacterium
AGCCGGAGATGGCGAAGGTCTTGCCCTTGATGTCCTCACCGAAACTTTTGAGCATTTCCACCACATAGTAGGTCGCACCGTAGCCGGTCGCCTCGGGACGGACCAGAGAGCCGCCGTAGCTGAGTCCCTTGCCGGTCAGCACGCCCTCATAGCGATTGACCAGCCGCTTGTACTGACCGAACAGATAGCCGATCTCACGGGCACCCACGCCGATATCGCCGGCGGGCACATCGGTGTCTGCCCCGATGTGACGGTACAACTCGGTCATGAAGCTCTGGCAGAATGCCATGTCCTCACGGTCGGACTTGCCACGGGGATCGAAGTCGGAACCGCCCTTGCCGCCGCCCATCGGCAGACCGGTAAGAGAATTTTTGAATGTCTGCTCAAAGCCCAAAAACTTGATGATGCTCAGGTTGACGGAGGGATGCAGACGCAGACCGCCCTTGTAGGGGCCGATGGCGGAATTGAACTGTACCCGATAGCCGCGGTTGACCTGCGTTTTGCCGTTATCGTCCACCCACGGGACACGGAACAGAACGGCACGCTCCGGCTCTACCAGTCGCTCCAGCAGACCTGCTTGCTCATACTCGGGATGGGCATCGATCACCGGGCGCAGGGAATCCAGCACCTCGGTCACGGTTTGAATGAATTCGGGTTGATCGCTGTAACGCTCTTTTACTTCGTCCAGCACACGGTCGACATAAGACATTTTGACACAACTCCTCACAGTGATTTTCCGTTTTGAACGGATAACGGTGCTATTATAGCAAAATGTTGGTCAAAATGCAAGTGTTATTTACGGAAAATGCAAAAAAAATATTGGAATGGAGAAAAAACCGTCTTTTTTGCAATTCCACATTGTAAAAATTGCAGAACAGTGATGTGCGACCGTTGTTTTTTTGCGAAAAGTTGACAACCGGGGGGGAATATGGTACATTTTTCCTATCGAGTTATAGTGTTCATTTCGGACGATTTCAGAAGCGAAAGGAAGAAACAGCGAATGAAGATTCGGACAAAACGGTGGATCTCTTTTGTACTGGCGATCATATTGACGGTATCCGCTGTGCCGTGGATGGCGGTTTCGGCAAATACGGTCATGGCAGACGGTGTTTGCGGAGAAGGATTGTCATGGACACTGGATAACGGCGGTAAACTGTCGCTGACCGGTTCCGGGGCCATGAATGACTATTCCGGCAGCAATACGCCGTGGTATGGATACCGTTCGTCGATCCTGTCCGTCGAGATCGGTGACGAGGTGGAGAGCATCGGCAGATATGCATTTGCATATTGTACCGCACTGGAAAGTATTGCCATCGGCAGTGGTGTGAAGAGCATTGGACAAGAGGCATTCAGAGAATGCATTTCATTGAAAGAACTGACCATTCCGAATAATGTA
>JAZLKY010000032.1:0-2124 GCA_045597885.1 Acutalibacteraceae bacterium
CCGCCGCTATCACAGTACATATGATCCATAGTTTCGTCTTGTCCTTCATGCCGTTCCTCTCCTTTCTTGACAGCACTGTAACACACGGTTGTATCAAAGTTGCATCCAAGTTGTATCAAAGTTGTACCATTTCAAGTTGCACCGAGCCGCCGGAAAGACGGCTCGGTGCAGGCAAAGGGGAAAAGTCGGGCGTTTTCACACCCACATGAAACCGGATCAATTGATAAGAACCTCAAAACGATACAAACAATTGCTGCTCGAATTGATGGAAATATCAAACTTCATCACAATGCGGTTCTCAGTATCCGTTGCCAACCACATATTACTAACAGAATAATTTTGCAATCCGTCTCTGAAAGATTTTTGAATTTTTTTTTCTAATTCTTGCATCACCTTTTCTTTGTCAACATGAATATCATCCACTTTAATTCCGGCAAAGGCATTAGGATTACCGGAAAACCAAATTACTGTCCCATTTCCGGACACCCCTACAGAGCCCCCTTCCGCCGTCTTATAACCGTCTACTACACGGTTATAACTGACTAAATATTGATTCTGATCATATACAGTAGCGTCTGTAAATTGATATTGAGAAATATTGTAACCGATCTCATTCAAAAATCTTTTGGCAATCTCTACTGCATCTTTAGCCGCAATTAAAAGACAATCGGATCGGGACGATGTTGCATAATCAAAATAGGAAATGATCTGTCCGGTTTTGCTATCTATCGTAAATTCAATATTATCATCATCTGCCCGACGGTACACATCTCGGTCATGTTTTTGGCTCTTTTCCGCCTCTTTATGCTCTACAAACCGCAAGGTGATCTTCTTCCCGTCCACGGTGATCTGCCGGGTGGCGGGGGGCGTGACCGATGCGGCGGTCTCGGTTTGTTTTTCGGCAGATGTTGGCTTTGCCGTGTCACCGGACGGAGCGGCATCGGTCGGCTTGTCGGTCGATGCCGGCGGAACGGTCGTTGTTACCGCCTCGGTCAGTTCCAGCGGGGTGATGTCATCAAGCAATATGACCGGATCTGTTTCTCCGTCCGACAGTGGCTGTGTTTCTGCTCGGTTCCACTGCCCCGCCGCCACCAATGTGGCGGACACCGTCACTGTAGCAAAAACTACTGCCACAACGGCACCGATGATCCAAAATTTCTTCTTATTCATAAAAATAATCCTTTCTGTCACTGCAAATCATACCCGGAGTTTCCCTCAATGTCGGATCACTTGGTTTTCGTCTCCAACAACAATGACTGAATTTAGCCCATAGTGTTCACGTTCATCGATATCAAATTCATTCCTTACCGCAATTTTTGCTCCATTTACCGAATACCCTTCCCCAAGTTTCTGAACAAAAATCGTATTCCATTTTGCTATACCGGTGTTTATATCCAAAATTTTTACTCCGGAATTATCAGTATATGTGTCAAATAACACCTCATCCGCAAATCCCACAACCGTCTGAACACCGCCGTGATCGTGCAAAGTATTTGCCAAATTATTGGGGTTATTTACTCCCCCCATCGCTGTATAGCACGCCGACAGAAGAACGCATCGAGTATCACTAAAATAGCCTTCAGCTAACCCATTTACCGTATAAGTTGCAAAGATGCTATCATTTCCGTTACTTCTGCACTGTATTCGGTTTTCTTCCCCGTGCGTGCAAATTGCCAAAAACGAAGAGTTACGCATCACACTGATCAGGTTTTCCGCCGTCATATCCGTATACTTTACGCTTGATCCCCCGATATTTTCACCGTATTGCAGCACGGTCGGTGTGATCCATCGGCTCATATCCACCCAGTCTGTACTGCCATTCGGCAATGTAGGTATGGTCAACCCGATCAAGCTGACCGGCAATCGGTTGTCATAAATTCCCGAATAGATGCGGGGATGATTATTGGAACAATCGACGGCATATACCTCAACCAACAGCCGTTCTTCCGGATACTGTGACCAGTCGATCGGAACATTAAAGCCGTGGTTGCCGTTGCCGTGTCCGCCGTTATACAAGTCCGGGCGATACTGATCGGCAGTCACCCCGATCAGATCCACCACCGTGCCGGCAGTGTCTGTTTTCTTGATATAGATATGCGCTATGATCGGCAAAGTCGGATCGTA
>JAZLKY010000033.1:0-1689 GCA_045597885.1 Acutalibacteraceae bacterium
TTCGGTTTGTACCGGCATGTCGGAACCGATGCCACTGCTGTCCGGCTGTTGGTTCTGCAACGCCAAAAAAGCGGCACCTGCCGCAATGAGCAGTGCCAATATCACCGCCACGGGAATGATCCATAGCGGACGTTTGCGCAAAAACTGTTTTTGTCCGTGTATATTTTTCCCCATCGGGCAAGACCGTCCTTTTAATCGTTTTCTATATTTTACAATATCATTTGAGAAAAAGCAAGGAAAACATATTTTTGGTTTCCCCCTTTTTTTTCGGCGAAAAACGGCTTTTTCGGTTGACTTTTCATGATTTTGCATTATAATGGAAGTTGGTTCAAATCAAAAACGGTCATTTTGACCATACGAGAAAGGTACGACTGTGATGAAGGACATTTTTACTCCCGACATTGTCGCCAAGGACGAACACCTCATTTATCCCTGCGTTAAGATGGATCGCAGCAAATTTAAGGTCATCGAAGCCATCGTGGACGAGAGCGACAAAGCGAAGGCGTTTGCACAGGAGATCGCAGACCGCAAAATCGGCGATTTCGAGAAGACCGGCGTTGACAGGATGTGCCATGTTTCCACTTTCCTTTTTGCCAACGGCAATGTGTATGTTTCCTATTATGCCAACACCCAGAACGGTGCGGAAAATCCCGATTTCCAGGTCGCCCGTTTGGCATATGCGCCTGAGAATGACCCTGAGAACAAGACGATTGTTGATATCATGGCTGCCGGTGAGGATCTGCATGGGCATAAGATCGTGCGTGTGTACGACACCATTATGATGCGCAAGGACGATGAGCCGGACACCATCTATGTGCTGTGGACGGCACAGGTGGATGAGCAGTATTATCGCCTGTATCGGTTGTTCAACATGAAGACCGGTGAGCTTGGTCCTGTCGGTGTCAACCGCTTCAAGGTCTGTGATACCGTCAACGATTTCAGCACCTCCGGCATCAAGAATGCGCTGGTCCTCAACGGCAAGGGTTACAAAGCCATGCGTTCCGACATCGGCATCATGCAGAAGGTGACTACCCGTGTGGAGAACGGCGTGAAGTATTATTATTCCGGCTCTTACAGTGGTAACTTCACCTGCATCATCAAGAGCAAGGACTTCATCACATGGGAATATGTTGCACAGCCCGATGAGGGTGTCGGTGCGTTCCGGCAGGACATCCTGTGGGAGAATGCTGTGTATGTGCTGGATAACAAGGCATACTATTTTGTCCGCCAGTGGCAGGCGAGTGTGGAAGAAGACGGCGTGACACCCATCCCCGGTGACAACCGCAACCAGTGGGGTTCCGAATACGCTCTGCTCACCTATTATGATCTGGATAAAGAATGCTGGGCAAAGCCCGTTATCGTGGGAGACAGCCAGTCCCGTTCCGATTTCATCTACTATCAAGGCGGTCTGTATCTGTTCCATGCGCCGCACGATCGTAATCACATCGGTATCCTGAAGATCGACACCGAGAATCTTGAAGACACCAAGATCGTGTTGCAAGCCGACATGAACGGCAGTTGCTTCTATCCCTTCATCCAGTACGATGCCGAGGGTAAGGAACTGTGTATGTCCTACACCGTTTCCCGTCAGCACATCCGCCTGGCTCGTTTCACATTGAGCAAATATGTAGACTGATAGGATAAAATAAAAACAGTAAAAAGCCGCCGTGGCTGCAGTGAGGAATCATT
>JAZLKY010000034.1:0-1250 GCA_045597885.1 Acutalibacteraceae bacterium
TGGAGCATCTTGCCAAACCGCCCCTTATCGACCGCTTCCCGGATCTTTTTGATAGACTTGTTAAAACGGTTCTGATGGCTGACACACACCTTGACACCGTATTCGTCCGACGCCGCAATGATGGCATCCGCATCGGCGATAGACAGGGCGATAGGCTTTTCGATAATGATATTACACCCCGCATGAATACAGTCCAACGCAATTTGGGCATGCAATCCGCTTTCGGTGGCGATCGCCACCAGTTCCGGCTGTTCAAGCCGAAGCATCTCATGATAATCGGTATACCTTTTTACGGTATCCGGCAAATCGAATTTGACGATCTTATCGTCCATATTCTGTTCGACCACATCGCACAGTGCCACGATGTCCAACCCATTGTTTTTTGCCGCCATTACATGGTTGGGTGAAATGCGGCCACAACCGATCAAAGCGTATTTCATGCTCTATTCACTCCTGTATCTGAAAAAAGTTTTCATACTGCGACATCCATGTCATATGCTCGGATGCATATTCCCGCATTTTCATAGGATGATCCGGGATCTGCCGGATCTGCAAAATGAAATCCACGATCTGCTGCATATCCGGGACCGAATCGTCATTCGGTAGTTTCAGACGAAATCGCTCATCAAAAGCCACCATGCACGGATCGTTCACTGCCGTGATGAACGGTAATCCCCGCGTGGTATATTCCCGTGCTTTCAGTTCGGATGTTTCGGATATATTCTTGCGGTAAGCCCCAAGAGAACACACGCCGATATCGCAGCGGTCAAACATTTGTGTCAACTGCTCGCCGTACATCGCTCCGTGAAAAATCACCCTTCCCCCGACCTGTAGCCGATCAGCCAATGCCTTCCATTCGTTGATACTGCCACCTTCTGTCCCGCCGACCATGTGAACAACCACCCGGTTTTCACCGGTATATGTCGCCACCGAGCGGATGATCCGGTCATAACCGTGCCAATAACTCATGGATGCCAGGCACAGGATATGGAGCGCATCCGGATCGGGGCTCGGCTGTCGGATCGGCAGCAGATCGACGGCGATCCCGTTCTCAAGATTGGTCGCCGGTTTTCCACGATACCGCTCCGGCGCCGGATCGCCACAAAGCAGATACCGATCTGCCAATGGCTCCATTTTCTTTCTCCAAACAGCAGAATTGATACCGAAGAGCCGTCGGGCAAAACTGAGCGGTTTCTCCTGTTTCCCTTTGAGATAAGACGGTACCTCTACAATGATCTGCGTACCGTTCT
>JAZLKY010000035.1:0-4701 GCA_045597885.1 Acutalibacteraceae bacterium
TCCGGGTTAAGTACGATGGCATAGAAAATGCAGTCCTGTCCGTCCACGGCGATCATCCCGTGGGGCGTACCACTGTCGTAGTATATGCTGTCGCCGGGTCCCAGTATCTCCTTGTGAGAGCCGACCTGTACTTTCAGCCGACCGGACACAACGATATCGCATTCCTGTCCGGCGTGGGTGGTCAGCTCAATGTCCCGGTGCTGTGCCTCCTCGTTATAGGCACTGCACACATACAACGGTTCTGCGATACGGTTCTGGAATGCCGCCGCAAGGTTATAGTACACCATGCCGTGTGCCTGTTCGATACGCTGACCGGCACCGTTGCGGGTGAGGGCATATGATTTCAATGTGGGACTGACACCCTCGATGATGTCGGTCACATCCACTCCGAACGCCATAGCACAACGGTAGATAAAAGCAAAGTTCAGATCACTGTCCCCCCGCTCACAGGCGAGGTATTCTTCGACGGTCACATCCGTTTTCTGTGCCATTTCTTCCGGCGTGAAGCGGGTGATCTCCCGCAGCTCACGGATACGCTGTGCCATCTCCCGGATCTTATAGTCCAGTCCTGTTATCTGATCCATGGTTGACGTTTCCTCCTTATCTGGCTTACAGCAGATTGCGCTGGATCTTGCCGTTGACGGTCTTCGGCAGTTCCGTGCGGAACTCGATGATCCGGGGATATTTATACGGTGCTGTATTCTTTTTCACATAATCCTGTATTTCTTTTTTGAGCTGCTCGGTCGGCTCGGTACCCTTCACCAGTACGATGCTTGCCTTGACGATCTGCCCTCTCACCTCGTCCGGCACGGCGGATACGCCGCATTCCAGTACATAGGGCAGCTCCATGATGACACTCTCGATCTCGAACGGTCCGATGCGGTAGCCGGAGGATTTGATCACATCATCCACCCTGCCAACATACCAATAATATCCGTCCTCATCCCGCCAGGCGGTGTCGCCGGTGTGGTAATAGCCGTCATGCCACGCTTCTTTTGTTTTTTCTTCGTCCCGGTAGTAGCCGCAGAAGATGCCGCACAGCTTGTTCTTGTCGGTGCGTACCACGATCTCACCCGTTTCGCCGTCTGCGACCGGGTTGCCGTCGCTGTCCACCAGCTCAATATCGTAGGGGGGAACGGGTTTGCCCATCGAGCCCAACTTATGGGCGTTGCCCCGCAGATTGGCGATCGCCAATGTCAGCTCGGTCTGACCGAAGCCTTCCATGATCTGCAATCCCGTCGCCTCCTCGAACAGGCGGTAGACCTCCGGATTCAGTGCTCCGCCGGCGGTGGTCATGTGCTTGACGGAGGATAGGTCAAACCGGGAAATATCCTCCCGAATCATCATGCGCAGCATGGTGGGCGGCGCACAGAATGTGGTGATCTGATATTTGGCGAACAGTGGCAGGATGTCGGAGGCATCGAACCGATCGAAGTCATAGGTGAACACGGCGCTCTCGCACATCCACTGTCCGTACAGCTTGCCCCACAGTGCCTTGCCCCAGCCGGTGTCGGAGATGGTGAAATGCAGTCCGTCTTCTTCCGCTCCGTGCCAGTATTTGGCGGTCATGAAATGTCCGAGCGGGTACTGATAGCTGTGTACCGCCACCTTCGGATACCCGGTAGTGCCGGAGGTGAAGAACATCAGCATGGGATCGGTGCCGCAGGGAGTATCCTCGGTGCGGTAATAGTGGGCACTGTATAAAGCATATTCCTCATCAAAATCGTGCCAGCCGTTCCGTTGACCGCCGACGATGATCTTGTGTGCCAGAGAGGGCGCATTTGCTGCCGCCGCCTCTACCTGTGCCGCAACCTCACCGTCTGCTGTACAGAGGATGGCACTGACACCGGCGGCATTGAAACGGTATTCAAAGTCGTGCGCCTGCAACTGGCAGGTGGCGGGGATGGCGATAGCCCCCAGCTTATGCAATCCGAGAATGGCAAACCAAAATTGATAGTGCCGTTTGAGCACCAGCATGACCCGGTCACCTTTTTTGATGCCTAAAGATTTAAAGTAGTTGGCGCATTGGGCAGAGCCACGTTTGATATCGTTAAAGGTGAAACGTCTATCGGTTTTGTCCTTGGCGATATGCAACATGGCAAGCTTGCCCGGTTCCCGCTTGGCAATGGCATCCACGATATCAAAAGCAAAATTGAAACGGTCCTCGCCATGATATTCTACTGAAACGGGAGCGCCGTTCTCATTTTCGGCAACGGATATGAAATCGTCTGCAACAAGCTTTTTCTCGGTGTGGCGGGTGGGGAAGAAGGTGTCCCGCAACATCGGCTCTGCCGTGTTTTCACCGGGGAGAACGATGGCAACGAAATAGCAGTCCCTGCCGTCTACGGCAATCATGCCATGGGGGGATGAACTGTTGTAGTAGATGCTGTCGCCCTCGCTCAAATACTCGATATTGTCACCGATCTGCACTTTCAGCCTACCACTGATAACGAAGTCAAATTCCTGCCCGGAGTGCTTGACCTGATGGATCGGCAAGTGCTGTAATTCCTCGCTGTATTCGTAATGTACCCAGTACGGCTCGGCGATCTTCTTGGCGAACATCGGTGCCAGGTTCTGGATCTGGATGCCATCTTCCTTGGCAGTTTCCTGTCCCTGTCCCTTACGGGTGACAGTATAGGAGGACAAGTGGGCGCTTTTTCCCTCCAAAATATCGCTGATGCCGATGCCGAATACAACGGAGCATTTATGAATGAAAGAAAAGGGGAAATCAACAACGCCCGCTTCATACCGGCGGTATTCCTCCGGGCTGACTTCGGTTTTCTTTGCCATATCTGTTTCGCTTAGTCCGATGATCTCCCGCATTTCACGGATCCTTCGGGCGACTGCTATCAACTTTTCGTTGGCAACATTGGCCATCTCTGTGTTCAACCCTTTCCTGTTTCCTGTCTCTGCAAAACAGTGGTCGGCCCTGCGGCACAAATCACCGTCGTTCGAGCGGCGAAAGCCATGCAACGCTGTCTGAAGGACTGGTCCTTCAAGTCTGCCCCGCCGTCTCTGATAAAAAGCACACCCGCCCCAAAAAATTTTGAGACGGGTGAAAATCACTCGTGGTACCACTCAAATTGCAGCCTGCACTGCCACTCTTGGAGTCCAGCAACCCCTATGCCTTGACGCAGCAATCACGGGAAAAGCCTACCTCCCTCAAAGGGTATCGACCTTCCGGCTCAAAAGTGATAGGTCTCTGCCTTTCCGCTTCCGATTCGCACCGTCCATCGGATCTCTGAGAACTTCCCGGCAGACCGTCTTTCTCACAGCCTTTATAACCTCATCTTCGTCCCTTGGAAGACCAAAATGATCATTTTCCTGATACTATCACATTATGGAACGTTTGTCAACAATTTTTTCGCAAAAAAAAAGAAAAATCTCTTGTCAGTTGGCTGAAAATCATGTATAATGGGCGTAGTGTGTCAGAAAGGTTGGGGCAAGGTCATGGATTATGGCGGATTTGTGGGGAACGAGTCACTGAAAAGACAGTTGGACGGAATGACCGACGCCGACCATCTTCCGCATGCGCTGTTGTTTGAGGGTGCACCGGGGAGCGGACGGCGGATGCTTGCAGATCGTATTGCCCGCCGGGCTGTCTGCTCTGCTCCTGTCGGTGTGTCCCGTCCTTGCGGTGTTTGTCCCGCCTGCCGGAAGCAGGACCATCCGGATATCGTCCGATACAGCTCGGACGGCGGGCAATCGCTGAAGGTGGAAGCGATCCGCGAACTGCGGCAGGATGCGCAGGTGTTGCCCAATGAAGCACCGTATCGGGTGTATATCCTGTCGGGGGCAGAGAGCATGACCGTGCAGGCACAGAACGCCTTGCTCAAAACATTGGAGGAACCGCCGTCCCGTGTGATATTCATTCTGACCTGTGAGAACCGGATGCAATTATTGGATACCGTGCGTTCCCGATGCCTGTGCCTGACACTACAGCCGGTAGAGTGGGAGAAAGCACGTCCGATACTGAAACGGCAATTGCCGCAGATCGCCGAGGAAGAGCTACGGCAGGCGCATGAGTTGTTTGGCGGATATATCGGCATGGTGATCAACGGGATCGGAGACGGGACATGGCGGCAGACGCTGGAGCTGGTCCCACTGTTTGCCGAAGCGGTGATCGCTCCCCATGAGATGGAGCTGCTGAGGCTTACCGGCAGATTGGAAAAGAACCGGGAACTGACAGGCAGTGTGCTGAACGGATTGCAGTTGGTGATCCGGGACGCCCTGTCGATCCGATGCGGCGCTGACAGCCGGTTGTCCACCGCACCGGCACAGGCGGAAAAACTGGCTTCCCGTCTGTCCGGCAGTCGGCTGATGGCGTTGGCGGACGGGATCGTGCGTCTGCAATCAGCACAACAGCATAACATGAACAATACGCTTTTTCTCACCTGGCTATGTGCCGTTCTGCGGCAGGCAGTGGGGAACTGAATGCGAGGAAAGGATGAACACTGAATGGCAAAGACCGTAGGGGTGCGTTTTCGCAACAACGGCAGAGTATACGATTTTAATGTGGGCAGATTCCAGCCGAAGGTCGGAGAACTGGTGGTGGTGGAGACTTCCCGTGGCGTGGAATGCGGTGAAGTGGTGGAGGCTATGCGGGAGCAGGAGCTGACAACGGATAAGGCACTCCGTCCTGTCCTGCGGATCGCAGATGATATCGACCGCCGCCGGATGAAGGAAAAGGCTGAGAAGGAA
>JAZLKY010000036.1:0-5252 GCA_045597885.1 Acutalibacteraceae bacterium
CCGGATCGCCCCCATCGCCATATAGTCGTAAGCACAGATCAGCGCACGGGGGATAATGCCGTCTGCAATCAACTGTTCCATCGCCCGATAGCCGCCCTGCTCGAACCGCTCATCGGTAATCACCATATGATCCTCCGGCAACGGAAGAGTGGCATTTTTCATGCAATGCAGAAACAGATCGGCTTTCTCCCTGCAGTGGGTTTCCCCAACGAATGCGATATCCGTCACATTACACTCTTTAAAATAGGTGATCGCCTGCTCTACCCCATCCTGCAAATCAAAAGAAACGCCATCCCCATCATAGTTGACCGCTCTGGTCATCGTACGGACACAGGGAATGTCAAACGGTATCCCCTCCGTACCTCCGCCAAGCAGGATCACCCCGTCGGCGGCGGTGTAACGGTCGTAATATTCCAACAGTTCCCTCTGTTTTTTATCGGAAAAGTCGGTAGTAGCCAACACCACCTCGCAGTGCCGTTCTTCCAGTTTTTTCTGCAATTCATATACGAGCCGGGCATAATATCGGCTGTGTACCTCCGGACAGACGACCGCCACCACCAGCTTCGGATACTTTGCCCGAAAAAACTGCTTGAAGCATCCCTGCTCCCGTGCAATAGCAAAGATAGACTCCCGTGTATCGGGATTCACCTCGTCACTCATGGCAAAAGCCTTGGATGCCGTGGAAACCGATACATGCGCCAGTTTGGCGATCTTAGACAGTGTCAACACGATCTCCCCCTACGAGAATCTGCTATGATCATACGGTATCCGTCCGTAAAACGCAACGGGGTTTCCCGATAAAATCCGAACCGCAAACGGTTGCATTTTTGCCCGTCTCTACATATCGTGGATATTCCCGCCGTGTTTGTTTGAACTTTTGATCAGTATTTCACTGTAAAATTCTCACCGGTGATGCCGGGCGTCGCCCCGTCTGCGATCAGTGAAGCGTTGTCCACATGGGCGATCAGCCACTTGTTACGGGCAAAGAGCAGTTTATCCTCAGCAGGTGCTTCGAGTGGCTTGTTAGTGTCCATCGGCAGAGCGACTACGCAGCCGAATCCTTCGTCCTGCACCTGGCAGGGACAATAGTGCAAGGTGCAGGAGAATACCTCCACCACCGTGCCGGCGGGCAGATAGAACGCCTTGAATGCACCGGCATCCAGTTTGCCGTCCTGCACATCCCACCGATGGGCGAGCAGCAGTACCACCGGCGTGACCGCCACATTCAGCTCGTTGCCGGTGTGCCACTCGGTCGCATCCAGACCGGAATTATATCCCCAGCAGTACCCCACCTGTGCGGGCAGTTGCCCATAGAATCGGGAAACGATCTCTTTTGCCACCGGCAGTGCCTCAAAGAGCGGCTCACCCGGTACATAGGACGCACCCGACTCCGGCTTGCTGATCGTTTTGGCGACCGAAACCAATTCGGTCACATCCAGATCCGTGATCACACGCCCATAGGATGCGAACGCCTCATCGGTGACGGCACAGAATGGGATCTGCGGATTTTTCGCTTTTAAATTTTCTAACATGACTGCTTCCTCCTGCTGTTAAAACTGCCTATAGCCGAAGGAAGCCGAATCCGATCGCCGTCGGCTGTGGCTTGTTCGGCGCTTTTGCCGGTTTCCTCTTTGGAATGCGTCAGCATTCCTGCATCCAAAACCGACAAAATCATCCGAAAATCCTTTGCCGAACGGTGCCTTGCAGTTTTTGATGATGCAATCGGGCGATTCGGCAAGGCAGTGACGACGGGCATACTGTCGTATGGTCGCCGTCACTAACGCAGGCGAACGTTCGATTTCACATCAAAAACCGACCGAGGTTCGGCTTCCTTCGGCTATATTATACCGAGTCATGTAATAAAAGTCAATATCAGCGTAAAATATCGGATAACCGCAAAACCCATTGAAACCACCCGTAGGGAACACTCGTCTCCCGCCGCCAAGTATCCCGCAAAATCACCGGCAACGACCGACCCACCCTATCTTCGACACCGACAAAAAACATCATACGCCCAAAAAACTATCGTACGCCATCCTTATCCATTCGCTAATCCATAGCATGCGTATTTCCGTTTCTGTAAAAATGTCGTTTTACAAGTTATACTGTGGTTTAACGAATGAATCATGCTGTGGGGTGGAAAATCAATGATTGATAAACGGAACGGGAAACCTTTGCCAGCTCACACATCTTTGCGATACTTAAAGCATTGTTGTCATGGCAGGTCGCATTGCGTATGATTTCAAACTTTGACGATGTCATCACTTCGCACCGCCCGCTTTCCCACCGTAAGCCTCTTCCACCGAACGAATTTTTTTAGAAAATCGTTCTCTTGTTCAAGATAGGTTACCTGATGTTCAAGTTCTCTGATTCGCTTTGCCATTTGTGCTTCGGTGCTTAGCGGTGCTTGTTTACTCTTGTCTTTCCGTTTGTCCGCAAATCCGGCTTCTCTGTCTGCACAGTTCATTACTGATTGCCGAAAATTTGCAAGCCGTTTTTCACCGAGTTTTTCAGCATCAAGCCCTACTTCTGCGAATATTTCTCGTGTGCTTTTTCCTCTGTAATATTCATCATAAGCCCGTTGCTTGAATTCTTCGGTGAAGATTACAGTCCATTCCGTTGCACGCTCAACGCATTTGTGTTTGCTCAGTTCCTCGACTAATTCTTTTGGCAAAGGGTATCTTCTCATTTTGTATCCGACCTTTCTTTTACTTGACCGAATACATTTTACCATAAATTCGGACTTTTTTCCACTGTACGGTTTTCGGGGGTTTGAGTTCCTTTTTCTGTCCGCTTTTTGGGGACGTTACCTCATTACCCTAAAATCACTGTGTCCGTTTTTATGGGTACAGTTTATCTAACAGCTAACATCTATCGTCTAACACCTAATATGGTGCATCGGGGACGGCGCACGCTACGGCATTGCCGGGAATTTGGCGGTATGCTCGACGGAACGGTCAAGACCGTCCCCTACGGTTTCGCCGCAGTTTGGCGGTACACCGTTACGGTTTTATCCCCAGTCCCCGTAGGTCAGCGATCGCTCCGTTTTTCTCCGCCTCGTACAGCTTCCACACGGTCCGCAGACTTTGCACCGATTCCCTCCCGGTGATCAACGGCTTTGCCTTGCCCATGATGCAATCAGCAAAATGTGCCGCCTCAAGATGGACATGGTGTACCTCTTCCGTTTTGGGGAACTGCCATGTGATCACACGGGGTTCGCTGTCGGACAGTCCCTCTCCCCATTCCTTACGGAAGGTGACCGTTTCTTCAAAAGCATCATAGTCAAGGAAACCGCCGGTGAAATGGATCTGAAAGTCATAGTTATGCTTCGATCCCCGTGCACCCCATGTGCCGAAATGGTACGCCATCGCACCGCTTTCGAATTCCATGATCATGTTAGAGGTGCCTTCTCCCTCCAGCCACGGTGTCCCCACCCGACTGCCGAAATGGATACCTCGCACCGGCTCACCTAAGATCCACAGCAGGATATCTACATAATGACACCCGTGACTGAAGAACTGACCGCCGCCCAACCCGGCAACGGAATAATCGAATCCCGGATCTTTTGTCCACTGCTCCGTCCAGATGGACATCTGGATCACATCGCCATAGGTCTTGTCGTCTACGATCTTTTTGATCATCTGTACCGCCGGCCAGTGCCGCACGGGATAGGCACACATCAGCAATACGCCCGCCTGTTCGGCGGCTTGCACCAGTTCCAGACATTCTTCTTCGGAATTGCAAAGCGGTTTTTCCATCAGGATATGCTTGCCTTTGCCCACAAAATACATCCCGCAGGGGAAATGCAGATCGTGCGGCAGAGCGATCAGCACCGCATCCACCCGATCCGTTATCTCTGTGTAGTCGGTCGTCCAATAGCAAGCGGATTCTCCGATATAATCCGCCGCATTTTTTGCCTGCTCCGCGTCGATATCACACACCGCCGTCACCACGCAGTTTGTCAGATGCTTCGATCCCCGGACGTGTTCGAACCCCATATGTCCGCATCCGATGATCCCCAACCGTACTTTTTCCATGTCAGCCACTCCTTTGGTTTCATTTTCCCCATTGTATCGGCAGGGGGCAAAAGAAACAAGTAACAAAAAGGCAGAAAAATGACAAGATCGGACAAATATGCCGTTTTCTATCATTTCTTCCTTGACAGCTCAAATCATTGCTGATACACTGGACATAAACAAAGCAGAGAGAAAGGTGGGGATCATCATGATACAATACAATCAAACCGCCCTGCAGCCGGTGGTGGAGTTGTCCACCGTCGTGACAGTATTATATGTCGATTTTGAGCGGTTTGCGTTCGGTCCCACACCGGAACAGCACGACTTTTATGAGTGGACGGTGGTCGATCATGGGACGCTGACCGTTTTGCTCGATGACGTTCCCTATACGGTCCATTCCGGAGAGGGCTTGCTGTATCCCCGCAATGCCGTACATCATTTTACCCCTGTTCCCACCGACCAACGGGTAGGCATCGTCAGTTTTTCTTCCCCCTCCCCGTTGTTGGAAACGCTCACCGGGCAGGTGTTCCGACTGACGGCGGAACAGAAACGGCTGTTTTTCGAGATCCTGCGGGACGGTCTGCCACTCTTTGACAGTTATGCACGGGGCATGAAGAAAAAAGAGGGCGTGGGGATGCTCCAATTGCAGGTGATCAAGAATAAAACGGAGCTATTGCTCCTCTCCCTGCTTGGCGCAGAACCCACCCCGGCAGAAAAAGAATACAGCGACAGCCATGCTGATGATCTGCCACAGCAGATCAAGGCGTTTTTGACAGACAATCTGGATACCCCGCTCTCGCTGTCTTTGCTGTGCCGGGTGTTCGGCATCAGCCAGACAAAACTGAAGACTGCTTTCCGTGGGCGGTACGGATGCGGTGTGATGGATTTTTTTACCGATCTGAAGATGCGGGAAGCCAAGCGGCTCATCCGACAGACCGATCTCACCGTTGCCGAGATCGGGGACCGGCTCGGTTTTTCTTCTCCGCAGTATTTCACACGTCAGTTCCGCCAGCGCATCGGGCTGACACCGTCCGCCTACCGCCACTCTGTCCAGCCGTAAAAAGAAAGGAACGACACCATGGAGATCGGATCGTTTTATTGCAACATCCTTGCCGGTATGCGGGAGAACGGATACCGGCATATGGAACAGGCACTGGAGACTGCTATTGCCGCCGGTATCACCGCCATTGACGTGACTGCCGGTGATTTTGCCGGAGAAGCGGCATCGGTCAGCAG
>JAZLKY010000037.1:0-11122 GCA_045597885.1 Acutalibacteraceae bacterium
TGCGGAAAACATCCGATAGGTGGAAAACCATTCCGGCGCACTACGCCAGTACATATAGTCAAAACGAACCACGGCACCGGCTTTTATTGCCGCCTTGTGCAGATCGTGAAAGAATAGGGTGTGGATGTAATTCGGGAAACCGAAATGGGTACGCCCTACCGATTTCCGCCCATTCTCACCGACCAAATAGATCGTTTTCCGGTCATATGCCAAATAATATACCGTCAGCCCCAATCGCCGGAATGCATCCAACTGTCCGTTGAATTTATCCTTGAGATTATATGGCTCATCCAGAGGATACCGCATCACATACAGAATGGATTTTCCGTCATTCAAAATAACCGTTCCTTTCTTATAGCCGCCAGTAAGTCATACCGGACTGTTTCAGATCCTTGACCGCATACAGCCCCTTGACATCGATCAGCACCTTTTCGCTGTCCGGCAGATCCGCCTTGAACAATCCCTTGATATCCGTCAGCGACAAGGCTCTGAATTCCTCATGCGCCACCGCAACGATCACGCAGTCGGCATCGGCGGCATCCGCCATCGGTCTGAGCTCCACGCCATACTCCCGCTTGGCATCTGCCGCATTGGCACAGGGATCCACCACCGTCGGCACAACACCGTAGGTGTTCAGTTGTTTGATGATATCGTCCACCTTGCTGTTGCGGGTATCCGGGCAGTTTTCCTTGAAGGTGATCCCTAAAATGACCACCTTGGACTTCTGCGGGGCTTTCCCGGCACAGACCATCTTCTTGATCGCCGCATCCGCCACATAGGCACCCATGCTGTCGTTGACGATACGCCCGTTGAGGATGATCTGGCTATGGTATCCCAGCTTCTCCGCCTCATAAGTGAAATAGTAGGGATCTACGCCGATGCAGTGACCGCCAACCAGACCGGGGCGGAAGCCAAGTGCATTCCACTTGGTGTTCATACCGTCGACCACTTCGTTTGTATCAATATCCATACGGTCAAACACCATCGCCAGCTCGTTCATAAAAGCGATGTTGATATCCCGTTGGCTGTTCTCCACCACCTTGACGGCTTCTGCTGTACGCATATTGGAAACGGGATATGTACCGACCTCGATCACGATGTTATACACATTCTTGATCTCTTCAAGCGCCTCATCGTCACAGCCGGACACAATTTTATGAATGTTCTCCAGCCGATGCACCTTGTCACCGGGATTGATCCGTTCGGGCGAATATCCGATCTTGAAATCCACACCGCACTTCATCCCGGATTCTTTTTCAAGGATCGGGATACAAACATCTTCCGTGCAGCCCGGATAGACCGTAGACTCATACACCACAATACTACCCTTGGTCAAATTGCGTCCGACAATCTCAGACGCCCCGATCACCGGTGTCAGATCCGGCGTATGATCGGTATTGACCGGTGTGGGAACGGCGACAATAAGAAATTTCGCCTCTTGCAGCCGTTTTTCGTCAGCAGTAAAGTCGACAGAGGAGGCACGGATCGCCTCATCTCCCACTTCACGGGTAGGATCAACACCTGAACGGTACAGATCAATCTTGGCTTTGTTAAGATCAAATCCGATCACATCCAACCCTTTCTTGGCGAATGCGACGGCAATCGGCATGCCGACATAGCCCAGACCAACTAATGCTAATTTTTCCTGCCTGTTGCAAATTTCTTCATACAGTGACATCATACTATCTCCCCGTATATTTTTTTAATCATTTGATTAATACAGCCAATATCATATTGTTTTGCCGAACCTGCATTGTGTTTTCCCATAACTTCTGCCATTTTCGGATCCTGCCGGATCTGTCGGATCGCCGATATATATGCCTCTGCATCACCGGGTGGGACGAGAAAACCGCCTTCATTCTGCCGGATCATATCCCTATTGCCTCGGATCTCAGAACAAACGACCGGCAACCCGCTTGCCATCGCCTCCATCAGCGACACATTGAGTCCCTCCCGGAAAGACGGAAGGACATAAAGATCCGCCATATGATACAGACGATCCACATCCCGACGAAATCCGAGAAAATGTATCTGCTTCCCGATGCCCAAATCGGCAGCCGTCTTCTGAAGATGTTCCAACAGATCACCCTTGCCGGCGATCAGATAATGAATATTCGGATCGTGCAAAGCCGCAACTGCCCGGATGACTGTTTCGTGATTTTTATTTTTGTTTAATTCTCCGACAGAAAGGATCACAAAGGCATCCGGCGGAACATCCGGCAGAATAATCCGTTCCGTTGTCACAGAAAAATGATGGCAATCAATTCCCACGCCGGGCACATATTCGATTTTTTTCGCATGAAGGCGTTTTTGCGCCCGTTGATGATCCTCCCTATTGATGGTGATCAGCACATCCGTCCAAAAACTGCACAACCACTCGATCGGATAGAACAGTAGCCAGTTTTTCAGCGGCGCACCTTTGAAGAAGTGGAAACCGTGAGCGGTGTAGATCACTTCTAAACCGTTTTTGCGGAAACTCTTGCATGCAAATCTTGTTGCAATAGAAGCCAAAGGCGTATGACAGTGAACGATATCATAATCCTTTGCAATGCTTTTGATCTGTCTGATTGCCCGAATATTTCCAATTGACAAAGGTGAACGTGATGTAGTGAGCGGGAACACTTTGCATCCCAAGTCCTTAAAAAAACGGGACACCGGTTTTTCGGACTCATTTGTTGCGATATCAACGACATTTCCCTTATTGATCAGTTCTTTGATCAACGACTCAAAAAAGTCCATTGTTGATCCTATCGTTGTGATATATAGTATTTTCATCACACAATCTCCAAATCAATCCGTAAAACAGAAAAGAAAACAATCACCCTTTTCTACAGGTATGATCTTGTGAAGTTTTCCCACCTTATTTGCTTCACCGATTTTAGTGAATCCACATTTTTGAACAACCGAAATGGAAGAATAGTTTTCTTTTTCTATTGTCTTATAAAAGCGGTCAAACGAAATGCCCGTATTTCGGAGCATATATCTTCCCATTCTTGTTGCCATGCCTTGATTCCTGAATTTCGGATATGTCCACAAAAATATAGTATAGTAATCATTTTTATTGGAACCGCTTACGATCCAATCTTTACATCTTGTAAAGACTATGTATGATACTATCTCATCGTTACACGAGAGGTACAGAATGTTGTACCCCCCCGATCAAATACGCATACATATGTAAAAGATGCGTTATTGTATGTCTGTGCTCGGCATCATCCTGTCTGTTTTCGAAATAAAGTCGAAACAAAGACGGTGTAAACAAATAATAGTCGATACCGTCTTCGGATGACAGCAACCGCATTCTACGATCTTTAATCATATTTTTTTACCATAACCTCATTATACTTCATCATATAAACACCCTCATCATACTTTCCAACACACGGGGCGTTTGCAATTCCGGCAAGATTATTTCTGATGAGTGTCATATGATCGCAACCGCATTCATACGCATGCGGATAGCCGCCGCCGAAACGGGGGTTAACTTCGCTGATGTAGTACGCACCGTCAATATCGAAGATATCAATGTCGATCTGACCGCTCCATCCGCATTCCTTTACAAACTTTTCGATCAGGGAGAACAACTTCGGATCTTTGAAACTGACCGCCTTATCCGTTTCTCCGGCACGCATAAGAAGTTTCTTCTTCGTGAAGATGGACACGACCTCATGCGAGATCATATCGATGTAAACGTCAGCACCGACCTCTTGCCCCTCGAGAAATTCCTGGATCATGAGTCCTTCTGTATGCCCCCAGAGAAGTTCCAGTGTTTCTTTATCTTCCACCTTGCTGATGGCAATAGAAGCGCTGCCGCGAACCGGTTTTACAAAGACCGGAAAAGAAACAAGTCCGGCATAAAGATCACGATAGAATGCATCTTTGTCATCATAACTTTTTGCGCAATGATAGCCATGATCATCCAACCAGTTATACATCTGCATTTTGTCAAGTGCCATTTCGCAAAGATCATAGGAAGAACCAATGACTGTTACACCCATTTCCGCAAACTTGTTCTTGTTAGCCGCAAGAAGAGACAACTCGGGGTCGATCAGCGTCAGAACAGCGTTTATTTTCTCTTTCCTGCATATTTCAAAGATGACTTCAATATAACCGTCATCAGTCATCCGGGGAACTTTATAAAATCTGTCAGCCTCGTAAACCGCAGGAGCAACATCAGACATATCGGTCGCAACAACAATGCCCTCATCGGCAAATGCTTTTTTAAAATAGCGGACGACCTTGTTTCGTGTGCCGGCACTAAGGATCAAAATGTTCAAAAATGTCACTTCCCAAACACATAATACTCATCAAAGACAATACTCACATAACGACATCGACTTTTCGTAGCAGATCGATATATGCTAAAAAACAGTTTACTCATTCTCTTGTAATTGCATTTTGCGTATCTCGGCAAAGTTGCCTTCTTTGATGCTTGTATCCTCTGCAATATCGCTTCTCAACAATACCGCTTTAATTGATAAAAAAACAATTTTTACATCCATTATAAAGGATAATCTATCGATATAATCAACATCCAATGTAAAACGTTGTTTCCACTCAACCGTATTTCTCCCGTTCACCTGAGCCCAACCGGTCAAGCCGGGACGAACCTCATGCCTACGATGTTCTGTTTTAGTGTACCATGGAAGATATTCCACCAACAGCGGTCTGGGACCCACAATAGCCATATCTCCTATCAAGATGTTGACAAGTTCGGGTAATTCGTCTAAACTCGTCCGCCGAAGAATCCGACCATAACGGTTAAGTCGGATATTATCCGGCAAAAGATCCCCGTTCCTATCTCGCTCGTTTGTCATCGTGCGAAATTTGATCAAAGAAAAGATTTTTTCACAACCCGTTTTTTTACTGATCTTACCGGGACGTTTTTGCACAAAAAAGGGGGTTCCCTTCATAGCGACCGCACCGACAACTGTTAACACCAACAGTAACGGCATCAAGACGATCAATGCGATCAATGCAATCCAAAAATCAAAAAATCTTTTAAAAAACAGTGCATACATAAATATCAGATCAGATCCTTTTGTAAATTTCGTCTTATTCTTCAATCAAAACACGAACGCACGATCTCGATCACCCGTTCTTGCTCCTCAGGTGTCATCTTATTATCGGAAGGCAAGCAAAGCCCCCGTGTGAACAGATCCAACCCCACATCCTCTTCGCCGCTCTTGATAAAAGGACAGTCACGATAGATAGGCTGCAAATGCATCGGTTTCCATATTGGTCTGCCTTCGGCATTGTATTTTGCCAACCGTTCCAGTATTTGCGTCGGACAGGATTTCCCCCGAACAGTGGTATAAGAAGCATCCGTGTCGGAGCGTGTCTGCGGACACATGGCATCTTTATTGATCAGCAGACAGGACAACCAAAAATTAGGGACGGAATTTTCGGCATCGTAAGGGTTCATCGTCACGGGAAGATCCCGGAATCCCTCCCGATACCGTTCATATATCGCCCGTTTTTGATCAATATGCTCCTGCAAATGTGGGATCTGACCCCGCACAACTCCCGCAATCACATTGGACATCCGATAGTTGTAGCCCAGTTCTTCATGTTGATACCACGGCGCATTCTCTCTGCTTTGCGTTGACCATTTCCTTGCCTTGGATGCCGCCTCTGCGTCATCGGTCAAAAGCATCCCGCCGGAAGAACCTGTAATGATCTTATTGCCATTAAAACTGATAGCGTTAAATCGACCGAAAGTACCGGTTTCTGTCCCCTTATATGTAGCTCCGAGCGATTCTGCTGCATCTTCGATCAATATCGCCCCATGAGCATCACAGATGGCCTTGATTTCGTCCAGTTTGCCGGGAGTACCGTATAGGTTTGCGACAACGACCACACGAATATCCGGGTGTAGCGCAAAAGCCTTTTCCAATGCCGCCGGGTCCATATTCCAAGTGTCTCGCTCCGTGTCAACAAAAACCGGCGTACCGCCCTCATAAACAATCGGATTGACCGTTGCGGGAAATGTGCAATCGGATGAAACTACTTTGCAGCCCGGTTTGATCCCCGCCAAGCGCATACACAGATGTAATGCCGCCGTCCCGCAAGACAGACCGACTGCGAACCGACAGCCCAAAACATCTGCCATCATTCGTTCCGATTCGTCAATATTCCGCCCCACCGTAGACATCCAGTTCGTATGATAGGCTTCTTCAACATACTTTAGTTCATCTCCGTGCATCGTCGGGGATGATAACCACACCTTATTCTTGAAGGGCTCGTATTTTTTCACCTGTTATCCTTCCTTGTCTTTTATCTGAATTACCAAAGTGTCACACCTTCGCATCCGGCTTATCCCCATAATAATGGTTGTGTCCATAGACGTAACGACGGTAGCCATAACCGTAGCGGTAGCGATAGTTGCCATATCCTTTGTACCGGTACCGACCGTAATACGAGGAATGCTCCCCGCACTCATTCAGCACGAATCCCAGGAAGCGGGAACTGCTGCACATAATATACTGCAATCCCCGTTTGATATCCGACACCGAAGTGGAATCAAACCGCACCATCATCATGACCGCATCGCTCAGATCCACGATGTGGGACACATCTGAAGCCGCTCCGCAGCAGGGCGTATCCAATATAATCATATCGTACCGATCCCGCAGGAATGCGATAACCTCACCCAGCCGGGCATTGGTATACCGCAGTGTCGCCGTACCGGCATACAGCACATCAAAATTGTCTTGCTGTTTCCGGCAGAGGGACAGCACCTGTTCCACCGAACCGTTGCCGACACAGATGTCGGTGATGCCCTTCCTGTCCCCTTCGTCCTTTTGCAGACGGTTCTGCAGATCCCGCCGTTGTAGGTCAAGGTCGATCAAAAGCACCCGCTTGTCTCCACTGGCATACACTCTGGAAATATTGTAGGCGAGGGTGGTCTTCCCTTCGCCGATCACGGCGCTGGTAATGGCAAGTACCCGCTCACCGTCCCGCAAGAGGGCGTTCAGTCGCCGCTTGAACAACCGCATGGATTCCGAAAATGCCGGATTTTTGCCGGAGACACCGATCAACTCCTGCTGATTGGTGCTGGTCCTTTTCTTGTCCACATGAGGGATCTCACAGATACATTTTCCATTGAGCTTGCTCTCCATTTCGGTACGGCCGTGGATCGTCTCCCGGCGCAACGCCATGATAAAAAACACAAACAGCGCCACAACAGCCCCGAATCCCAATCCGTACAACGAATACCACAAATGGCTGTCAGCATTGGACGGAGCAATCGGCTTGCCGGACGAATAAACCATCTTCAGCCGGGTGTCTCCCAAAATGTAGTCGGATATCTTCGGAAAGTTGCGGGAAAATGACTCCAGCATATTAAAAGCATTCTCCGGAGAACGGCTGGTAACGGAAACCTCAAACACATTCGAGCCGGTTACAGGATGGGCAGTGATCCTGCCGTCTACATAACCGAGATCGTACCGGATCATATCCAGCAGATTGCTGGATTCCGCAATATAGGGAAAGGTTGCCGACATCTGCGTGGAATAGGCGGATGAATTATTGTATTTATACACCGACAACCCGTTCGTAGCATCGCTTTCGACAAGCGGCGTCAGCGAAAAGGTGGCACGGCATTCATAATACGGTACATAGATCCGCAGAGAGTAACCCAAAAAACCGACAATGAACACAGCAACGATCAACAGAAAAACGATCCAGTGCCGCCGGATGAGCAACACCATATCCCACAGAGAAGTCAGCAAATCTTCTGAAGTTCCCGGTGACAGGTCATTGTTTTCAAGTTTTGCCATTAGGCGGGACGCTCCTTTCCTGAATGAATACGGTCACGGGTATCATGCTCAAAGAGCATGCCAAAAGAGCAAATATCATTAAACACGCAACCGAGTAGTTTGTCGTGATCTACATTGATCAAATAATCGTTGATCGCCACCACGGGAGCATAATCCTGCCGCACGACAAAGAGCGCCGCATCGGTCTTTTCAAATACGACCTCAGCATCCACCGCCACACCGCCGGGCGGGGTATCGACGATCACAAAATCATAATCCTGCTCAAGCTGCCGCAGCAGTTTGGAGAACAGATCCAGGCTCAGTATTTCCGAAGAATTCCGATAACGCTTCTTCCCGCCCGCCAGATAGACGCCGGTCCGGGAATCAAACCGCACCAATGACTCATACGGTGTCTTCCCCCGGAAGTAGTCACCCAACTCATTCTGTGCCTGCGGCATCGTTTGCTGGAAGAATTTATACACCGCCGGCAGTTTCAGATCCACATCCAACAGCAATACCTTCTTGCCACTGTCCGCCAGGGCAATAGCCAGATTGACCGCCGTTGTGGTCTTGCCTTCGTTTTCCGCTATACTGGTCAGCATAACTGACCGTACATTCTTGGTACGCTGTAAGCTTTCCAGTTTGATCGTCATTTCCTGGAAACTATTGGCAAAATCACGGTCAATCAAAGGATTGGTCAACAGCAATCCGTCATTCACCTTCTGAATGTGACACCGCCGCTTGTTGATATGACCGATCGTTCCGAACAACTTGGTATCCAGTAAGGTTTCTACATCACCGATATTCTTGACCGTATCCCGCAGAATGGAAAACAAAGCGATCAATGCAGCGCACAACAACGAAGTGATCACACCGGTAAGAACAGAATTCCGGAAGCCCAGCCAAATACTGAAAAAGGTCGACGGCATATTCGGACTGGAAATGGGACTAATGATCAAATGCTCAAAGCTGGAATCTGTCAGAACGGAATAATTCTCATATATATCCTTTAATCCCCGATATGCCCCCTCCGGTGTGGAGGAGGTGACACGAAGGTCGATCAGATTGGTTTTGCCTTTTTGAGCGGCATAGAATCTGCCGTCAATGGGTCTGCCGGTCGCTTCCTCCACCATATTGATCAGAGAACTGCTCCGCAAAACGCTACAAAACGAATCGGTCACCGCCAGCGTGCGGGTGAGGGAGTTGTTGGTGGAGAAAGAGGTGTAGCCACTGAGATTCAGCGCCACTGTCATGGAGCTGGTATACGACTTCCCACGGAATCTGACATAATAGACCTGCATGCCACTGAATCCAATAATGAACGCCAGCATGATCACCCACCAGTTGAACAGCAGATCACGCACAACGGTATACAGATTGATCTTTTTCTGCAAAGAACCCCGCATCGGTCACTGCGCCTCCTCAACGATCACGACCAGTCTGGTACGGCTGATCAGCATATTCGAACCGTGGATCTCATAAAACACGTCATACACGCCGGGGGTATCCGCCTTAAACTGAGAAGCATCGACTGTCACATCGGCGGCAGTATAGCGGGTACCACTGTAATTGATCACCTCTCCTATCAAGGAGGTGAAATCGACCGTCCCGCCGCATTTGATATATTGCGAATAGGTCGTCAAACGAATAGACACGGCAAAAGGCTGGGCGATCACATACGCCTTGACCGCCAGATCCCGGCTGTCACCATGGACATTGGATGCCTTCAGATTGATCGAGTACGCTCCCGGAACCAAACTGTTGAAATCATTGGAAATGATTTTGAGCCGTGAGGAAATATCACCACTGATCGCATCCTCCACCTGGAAGAAACGGGAAAAATCCGGTGTTTCATCCATCGGGATGATCAGATCGCCCAGGAAGTTGATCCATGGTGCATGGTAGTCGGTATAAACAACATTCCGGCTGATCTGCGATACATTGCCGTCACTGTCACATACAGCATAGGTCACGGTGGTGACCCCGTTCTCCAAAAAGTAATTTTTCCGCTCGACGGTGATTTTTTTTGTCAAATCACCGTCCCGGTCATCCACAGCGGAAACAAAGGAAAGCAATTCTTCGTCCGTCACCCCGCAGGGGACCTCGATCACCTTTTCCTGTGAGCACCGGATAACCGGAGCACTGGAATGACTGTATTCCTCATACTTGAAAAAGAGAAATGCCAGTAGAGAAATGACCGCCAGAATGGGGACGATAATTCGCAACGATCTCATGTATCACACCTCAATAAATCCGTTCATTTTTTAATATTCTTGTAGGATTTTCCGTTAACAGCCGTTGTGCCAGCGACGCTGAGAACCGCAGAGACAGTGCCTGATCAGCCTCACTCAGATCAGCATGCCGCATGTAGGGATCATGGGCATCCGAAGCCACAGCACACACCATATCCCGTTCCAGCAGCCAATCAGCCAATTGTAAAGCAGGACGGCAATTGTTGCCGCACACCGTTTCCCGGTTGAGCTGGAACAGACAGCCGTCACCCACCAACCGAGAAGCGGCATCATGCTCTCTTTGCAGACAATCATACCGTTCGGCATGAGCCAGCACGGGACGATATCCCCGTCCCGTCATATCCTGGACCGTGTCCCGCAGGAAAGAAAACTCCACTGAAACAGGATATTCGACCAGCACATACGCCGTGTCATTCAAGGGGATCAGCCACCCGTTCCGGATCTTGTCCGTTGCATCCTGTCCCATATAGTTTTCTGCTCCGGAATAGAGGACCATACCGCAGCGTACCACCTCCGGAGCGGAAATGAACGCCTGCATAGCCTGCCGATAAGCTGACGCCGGTTTATCGACACCAAACAGCGTATTCGGAAAATGAGGAGTCAAAATGACCGCCTCGGTCCCGTTACGCCCGGCACGGGACAACATCTCCAGTGCTTCCTCCAACGATTCAGCACCATCATCCATCGCCGGGGTAATGTGACAGTGGATATCAATCATAAACAATCCCCACCCCTGTCAACTTACTGTTGCTTTGGCTTGCCTTTTGTTGCATAATGCACAAAAAGCAACACCCATGCTCTTGCATTATACCACAGCATAATAGAAAAATCAACTATTTTCGCATTTTTACCGAAATATTTGTTGCATGTGTTACAATAATATAGGTAAAACATAAAAATTCACATTCTCTTATTGACTTTTTCCCAAAGAAGAGTATAATAACACCATCGGGAATGAAGTTCTCCCGTGGGAAACCTAAACCGCTTTCAAAGCTGATGACTTCTGCAAAATTCTTGCAGAAAGGCATCGGCTTTTTTGCATATTCGGGAGGCAATTATGCTGACATCACTTTCACTCATTTTTCTTGTCGGGCTTGCCATGGCGTTTAT